>CAYQUB010000001.1:0-36813 GCA_964420625.1 uncultured Bacteroidales bacterium
CCAAAGTAATGGTATTGTCACCGGCCTTTAGGTAAAAGAGATATGGTTCCAAAACAAATCCGGTTTCGTCGCGGAGGTAAGCGGTCCGTTGGACATCGAGGATCTCGGTCTGGCTCGGTTTCATGTCATTGTCGGTGGTATCGCGAATGATCTCGCCGGCGTCCGTCCAGAAGCGGGAGAACTTGACATTTCCCAAATTCGGAAACTGAAGCTCATATTGGGCCTCCGGATCGACCGGATCAATGGCCTGGTTGATGTAAACCGCCCGTTCGATGTTGGCTCCGCCGTCGGTGATCGGGAAGTAGTTGACATAGATGCGATAAAGACCGGCCGCCGGCACGCCCGGGATCGTCCAGGTCGCCAATCCTTCGTCGGTGGTCTTATAGGCGCTGATTGTTTGACCGCCGCGGTCGGTGATGTTCACGGTTTCAAACCCGTCGGCGTGATGGCTTACCGCATCGGGTCCGTCAACGATGATGTCGCTGGCCATTTGCGGCAGCGGCAACTGCGAAAAATCCAGCGGGTAATTGTCCAAGGCGTCAGCGGGGATCCCTTGCTTGAGTTTTAAGAAATCTTCATAATCTCCGCCCGGGATCAATACTTCCGGGGCCTGGGATTGCGATAAATAATGGTTGGGATTAAAGCTTTGAACAATGACGGTCGTTAAAAAAGTAACCAGGATCACTGCCAAAAGCAGCCATATTATTCTCTTTACGTTCTTTGCGGGGATTTGTATTTTACGCGCCATGAATTTCACCTCTCTGATAATATTTTAATGCCATCGCCGCGAATTGGAAGAATTTTTCCAAATAAGCCAAACTCGAATTCAAACCTCCCGATTTGTTTCTGGTCAGCCAAAGCCGTCTTTGTTCTTCGATCAGGGCCGGTTGTGACATGATTATGGTAGTTAGTTTTTTGATCTTTTCAAGTTCTCCAAAACTGGGGCTGAAACATTGGTTCAGTTCCAAAACGGTTTTCACGAGCCGAACCGATTGGATGAACTCGGCTTTGACGATTTCTCCGTCATCGATTCTTAGACGGGCGTTATGGATCTCCCGGACTTTCTGATCGAGGAATTCGCCCAAAAAGGTGTTCTTCTCGTCGGTCAGGATGATCGGCGCGATCCGGCTTTGGAAGAAAGCGATCGGGTTTTCTTCCGTGACAGCCTGGACGGCCATCATGAAACCATAAAAAATTTGGGTGGCGTTGCTTCGGTATTCGTTTAAGTAATGGTAGTGATTCCCCAGATCCATGACCGCATCGGCCATGATTCCCGCAAGATCTCTGAACACTTCTTCATTTAAATAATCCTTAAGGGTGAAAGCCGTTCCTTCTTTGACCCGCCAGCTCATCAAGGCCGCAAAAACAAGCGGTGCCCAACTGGCCGGCCAAAACTGCAGATGGCCAAAGTCTCCCCAATCGGTCAGGATCATTCCTTCGCCTTCAAAACGTTTGGCATTGACGCAGGCGTTGGTGATGTTTTCCGCCCAATCGTCCTTGCGTCCCAGGAAACTGCACCAGCTGGTGGTCCCCGGCGCCGCAATGAATTTGATCTTCAATTCATGAAGTTTTTTCAAGTGATCGGAGAACGGATAATTGGCGTCATAACCCCAATCGAGAAACAGCATGTCTTTCGGAAGCCGGTCAAGCAATTCCGGATGCGAGATCAGCACGTCGCCCCAGATCATCGGCGTCTTATGGTATTTCTTTACTTCTTCGCAAGCTTTCAAGACAAAATCAACATAGACGTTTCCCAAGCCGGCTTTATCGCAGATCGCTTTCGAATGACCTTTTCCAAGTTCGAAAGGTTCATCAAAGTTCATGTTAAAGTAGGAAGACGAAGTAATCGGCAGCATGTCCGCGTACAGTTTTTTCACCAGTTCCAGCGAACCCGGATTCATGGGGTCCAAAGTGCTCGGCTGGCGATGGCGGCCCCATAAAAAAATCCCGTCAGGCTTTTCGGCCAAGTCCTTGAATTCGTCTTTTTCCAGCCATTTGGCCATGTGCCCAAATCCGTTTTGATTGGGAACCAGGTCGACATAACGTTCATTGGCGAATTTTTCGAGCTCTTGGTATTCCGCCACGGAGATGAACCCGTCGGCTTCCAGATATCGGGAAAACGAAGGATAGCCGAAACTGAATCCCTCGACGTACAACTCCAGATGGTTCATCTTCAAGTTGCTCATCAGCACAATGATGTTTTTAATGGTTTCGCAAGTTGGGACTTTGTCTCGGCTGATGTCGAGCATGAATCCCCGAATTTTTAGGTCCGGCTTATCGCTTATGAAACCGCAGCGGATCTTTTCCGATGACTGTTTCATAATCTGTCTGAGGGATAGAGTGGCATAATAGGCTCCGGCTTCGGAGCCGTAATTGATGGTGATGGAATGGGTCTCGATCTTGATGACATAGGCTTCATTGCCAAGCGATGCATCCGAAAGATATCGGATGTCGGCTTCGTTTTCCAAACCGGCCGAGAATTTTATTGCTTCTTTCAGTGCCCTAAAAACGTTTACCATTTTTGATTGGAAAAATACGGTAAACTCTTTTTTTAAAAGGTAATCGTTTTCAAGCATAACCATCTGCTTGACGTTGGGAAAAATTTTAAGCATGGGGTTCTCCTGGCCGGAATTAGCCGATTTTATCGGATTTTACTTTTTACTCATTATACAATAAATACCCCTTTTTTTCAAGGTGAAAAAATAAATAATCGGGTCAAATGAAAAAAAGTTCCGATGCGAAGGCTCGGAACCGGGTTTTTATATCTCTTCGGCTTCTTTTGACCAAAGTTTTTTCAATTTCTGGCGCGCGGCGCTAAGAGCCGGGATCTCGTCGCCAACCAGGTTCTTGTAAGTGAACATGATGACGCCTTTGATGTTTTGATGGCAGCGATTATACTTAAGTTGATTAATGATTTCTTCCGGGTTGCTCCAGTTTCCTTCCTTGGAATAACGGTACAATCCCATGCCGATGTACAGTTTGGTTCTGGTTTCTTTGGAAATTTCCGCCCACCATTTGGCCAGATCGGCATACTTGACGACTTCGTAAAGATTGCCTTCGGAATTCTTTTTCCAGTAGTCCAAATCAAAATAATCCTGAGGCACGACGTAATCGATCCAGCCTTCCTTCATCCACTGCCAAACATCGGCGAAAAGCCCGGTATAGCAGTTGAAGCAAGCGAAATGGTTGTTTGAGCCATGCTCCCAAGCCGATTCGCTCGGCTCTTTGAACCACTTCGTGTTGGTCCGGTATATTCCGAACGGGCTGATCCCGAATTCAACTTTTTTCGGAAGTTCGGATAGTTTTTCTTTGACCCGTTTGATGAGCAGGCTGACATTGTTCCGCCGGAAGTCCCCGAGGGTCTTAAATCCGGAAGCTTGGAATTTGGCCTCTTCGTTTTCGTCTTTGATGGCCTCATACGGATAAAAATAATCATCCATGTGAATGGCTTTCACATTGTAATTGCGTCCGATCTCCGCCGCGGAATCGGCGACGAATTCGCGAACGGCGTCGCTCGCCGGATCGAGGATCAGTTTCTGTTCGGCGGTGACGATGACCAGTTCCGGATGCCGTCTCGCAAAGTTGTTCGGCGCCAGGCTGTTCAGATATTCCTCTTTGGTCTGATGGGCATCCGTTAGTTTGACGACCGAGATCCGGTACGGATTCATCCAGGCCTGAACGGTGAGTCCCGCCGCGTTCGCTTCTTTCGCGAACCAGCCGAAAACATCGAAGCCGGGATATTTCCCTTGTTCTCCGGTAATGAATGCCGTCCAGGGGTTCAGTTTTGATTCATACCAGGCATCATTGGTCGGACGAACCTGAAATACCACCGTGTTGAAATGGTATTCCTTGATCTTTTGGATCGCTTTGCGCAAATAATCCTGATAACTTTGCACGGATTCCATTTGGGGAATGTCGATGTTATTGACCGTCGAAAACCAAATTCCGCGCAGTTCTTTTTTCTTCTGCACATATCGGTCCGGAATCATTACTTCTTCCTGGCTCTGATAGAAAGTGACATTGCCTTCGCTAGCAAATCTATTAATGGGTTTCATATAATTCCTCCATAATCGTGATCGTCTTGGTCTGGGCATCCATCTTCACGCGAATGCCGATCGGTAAATTAAGGAACGGAAAATCATGTCCCGAAGCAAAATCGGTGATGACCGGAACCGATAAATTCCCGAAGTATTGTTTTAGAAGGTCCGAGATCTCCCAGGATCCTTTTTCCTTAGGTTCGCAGCCGGTGAAATACCCGAGCACGAATCCTTTGGCTTGTTCAAGTTTTCCCGCCAAACGCAGATTCGAAAGATAACGGTCGATCCGGTACGGCGCTTCATCCACGTCTTCGATGAAGACGATCTTGTCCGTAAAATCCAAATCGTACGGGGTTCCCGCGAGCGTCGCGATCAGGCTGAGATTTCCGCCGATCAGTTTCCCTTCCGCGGCTCCCTCTTTGAGCGTCTTCGCATTGTCTTTCGGGTTTTTCAGCACCCGGCCTTTTTGATTTTGGAAGATCAGGGCTTCAAAATCAGCCCGGGAGGCCGCGTCCGCTTTCGGACTTCCGAGCCAAATGCCAACCGCTCCGTGGATGGTTGGCAAGCCGGTTTTCGCTTGGATGGCATTTAAAAGCACGGTAACGTCGCTGAATCCGATCAGCAGTTTCGGATGTTTCGCAATTTTGGAAAAGTCGATCCGATCGACCATCCGCGAACAGCCATATCCGCCTTTCATGCATAAAACAGCTTTGACTTCCTCATCCAGATACATGGCTTCCAAATCGGCGGCCCGCTGTTCGTCCGTCCCCGCCAGATACCCATAAGAAGCAAAATCATTTTTTCCGTACTTGACTTTCAAACCCAATCCGTTCAAGTATTTTTCCATGACCGGGATCCGAGGATTGTCCTTCGAAATCGATGATGCCGGGCAGATGATCCCAACCGTATCCCCAACCTGAAGTTTTTCGAATTTCATCTTTAGAAACCGTCCATCATTTTGGTAAACTTCTGGTAGCCTTCAAGGTTAAAACATTGCGCATGGGCATTTTTGGAAAGGGCTCCCCGAACAAAGGTCAAATGGGTGTAATAATCGAAATATCGAAACGACGGGCTGTTCATGATGAACCAGTGCTTGGAAATGGCTTCTTTCCAAAGTTCGAAACCATCGCCGCAGTTCACATAGACATAAGGGTCAAAGCCCTCGCGGTCCTCCCAGTTCTCGGCGAAATACACCGGCGCCCAATGCGGGGTTCCGGGGATCTTGCCGCCCATATCCAAAGCCGCCCAAAAAGCCGCGTTAATGACGATCCGGTTAGTCGCCGCATGATCTTTGTGCATGGAGTTTTTCCAATGAGTGAAGATGATGTTCGGGCGGTATTTCCGAATTAAGGTCGCGACTTTGATCCGGGCTTCGGCGTTGTCCGGCAGTTCTCCGTCTTGGTAGTCAAGCACCACCGCTTCGCCATGCAGCATCGCCGCGAAGGTTTCGGCTTCTTTCACTTTTTGAATCCGGTAATCGGCGACGGACATTCCTTTGGGGTTGCCCCGTTCGCCGGCGGTCAGCGCCAAAGTGATGATCTTATCGCCCTTTAAAGACTGAGCGGCCAAAACGCAACCGGCGGTCAGTTCCATGTCCCCAACATGGCCGCCGATGGCCAAAAAGGTTTTATTCATTTCAGTTCCTTTCTCAGGGCCACGAAGGACTGAACGATCTTCATGCCCGCGTAAAGATATATTTCCCTCGCTTTGTTATCCGATCCGGTGAACAAAGTCATGAAAGCGGCATTGTTTTCTTTGGATTTCTGACAGAGCATGCAAAAGAGGGATTTCCCCAAACCATGGCCCTGGGCTTTCGGATGAACGCCGATTCCCCCAAGATAACCGCGGCCGCTCGGTTGGGTGAAAACCGGGCCGGTCCAGCCCAAGATCTCGCCGTCTTTTTGCGCGATCAGGATCGGATCGGGTTTTTCTTTGGCCAGATTGTTTTTCACAACGCTGCGCCAGCCTTCGTTTTGCAAGCCGTCAAACAGTTCATCAAACCCATGATGCAGAGCGGGATCATAAAAGGCGATGGTAAAGCCGTTCTTTTCGTTTTCTTTCATCTTCTTCTTGACGTCTTCCGGAAGCTGATAGCGGCTCAGATCCAAATGATAGGCATCCTGTTGGCCGTTGACATTGTAACCGTTGGCCATCAAAAGGAAATAATACGGGGTATTGAACGGAACCGCCGGCGCTCCCGGATGTTCGTGGTTCTTCGTCCCCGGAACCAGCCACTCCAGATTGATGGGGTTGAAAAAAAGATTCCGAACGTAAGTTTTGCCCTTGTTTTTTAAGAATCTTTCCAATTCTTTCAAAATGAGCGAACCGATCCCGCGCCGCCAATGATCTTTGTCCACGGCGATGCAGGTAATGTAACCGGGCGTTTGGCTCGGTTCTTTGCCTTGGTGATTGTAAGCGGCATTCCCGAAGCCGATGATTTTGCCCTTTTCGGTCACGACCAAAGACCCGTCGGGATCATAAAACGGATTGTCCAAAAATTTGCTTTGGAAAGAGGCTTTCGTAAACGGCGAATAGATGGAATAAGGAACCACGCTTTCGTTCCAAAGCGCCACGACCGCTTCGATCATCGGCGGTTCGAATTTTTTAAGGTCCATTTATATTTCCTCCCTGAAAAATGACTGATGACATAGTTTCCGACTTTGGCTCTAAACGGTATCAGTTTGAGATTGTCGCGGGTCGGATGGACCCGGTTGGAAAGCATGCAAAAAGCTACTTGGTTGTCCCGGTCGATCCAAAGGTTCGTTCCCGTAAAGCCGGTGTGCTGAATGGTGTTGGGGCTGGTCAGGTCTCCCGATGAAGACAGACAGCCTTTGACGATCCATCCCAAACCCCGCGAATCGGTATCCAAGGATATCCCGCTTTGCATCTCGACTTGTTTTTTAAACAGCAGATCCACCGTTGGTTTGGAAAGAAATACTTTTCCTTTGTATTTTCCGTCGTCAAGGATCATGCCCATGAAATGGGACAAATCGGAAACGGTGGAAAAGAGCCCGGCGTGACCGGCGACTCCGCCCAAAATGTAGGACTTCTCGTCATGCACATGGCCGCGGACATAACCGTTATAGATCTCGTCCTGACGCAGTTCGGTCGGAGCGCATCTTTCGATGTCGGCGGGATTGTAGCCGGTATCGACCATTTCCAGCGGTTCAAAAACATTCTTTTTCGCGAATTCATCCAAAGTCTGTCCGGAGATCGCTTCAATGACGAACCCGAGCAGAATGAATCCGATGTCCGAATAAACGATCTTCGAGTTCTTCGGATAAACCGGATCGCAGGCATAGATCCGCTCCAAACATTCATCCCGGCTGGCCAGTTTTGCGGCTTTGGACAAATCGGCCTGCAGTCCGGAAGTATGGGTCATCAGATCCCAGATGGTGATGTCTTGGTGCCGGAAATTCGGAAGATACGCGGAAACGGCATCATACAGCCGCAGTTTTCCGCGTTCCAACAGCAACATGAGGCAAGTGGTCGTGGCCACGACCTTGCTGCACGAAGCCATATCATACAGCGTATCCAAGCTGTTTGGCTCCGCCTTCGGAAACAGACTCTTTTTCCCGAGGCTGTTCAGATAGGTCTTATCGGCCAACAGGCAATAATTGACGCCCGGGAAAACCCCTTCGTCAATCGCTTTTTGCAATAACTCTTCCAATCCTTTGATCATTGATTTATTTCCTGCCTTTCAATCAAAACTTATGAAGGTGGCGGCGGTAACGTTTATAGAAGTTATCGTAGCAAATTTTTTGGATGTTTTTCTCCGAAAAGCCGTGGCGGGACAGTCCCGAAAGCAATCCGGGGGTTTTGGTGGCATCCGCCAGATCCCGGATGTTCGAATTCGGAAAATCGCTCAGATAATCCATGAAGTCGAAACCGAACATGACATTGTCCACGCCCATGATCGCGATGGCTCTTTCAACATGCCCCAGGAAATGCTCGAGGTCTTGCAATTCCGGCTTTTTGGAAACAAAGCTGCTGGCGAGCGTCAGCCCGATCATGCCCCCGGCGTCTTTCAAAGCTTTTAATTGATCATCGGTCAGATTTCGCCGATGATCGCAGAGGCTCTTCAGGTTTCCGTGGGAGAAAATGATATTCCGGTGCGTGAAATTCAAAACGTCGTAAAAGCTTTTTTCATTGAGATGAGCGACATCGATGATCATGTCCAGCCGCTCCATTTCCCTCAAAAGTTTCTTGCCCTCTTCAGTCAGGCCCCGAGCCGGATCTCCCGCGACCCCGGTAGCGTACTTATTTTCCTCGTTCCAGGTCAGCATCGCATGTCTGATCCCCAAATCGTATGCTTTGTTGATGTCCTCCCAATTCGGAAGGTTTCGGCACCCTTCCAAACCTAACATGACTTCGAATTTCGGAAGCAGCTTCATGTCAATTTCCCCAAGCGCAATCTTTAGCGATTCCAGAAGATCGAAATCATCCGGCGAGTACATGGTCCAAAGCGCTCCCGAAACATCCGACTTCAAAAGCTGGGGAACATGAAAGTCCGAGAAACGGTTGCTTACTCCGGCTATTTTTTTGGTGTATAAGTCATAAAGCATATCGCTATGGGTATCAAATATTTTCATTATTCCTCCTAAAAATGGCACGTTTCGATCAAATGATCGTATGATTCGCGGTTGATGGCGATGTTGGCTTCTTTTTTGTTTACGAAGACCACGGCTCCCCGCACCAACCCGTTATAATTCATGGACATGGAATAGCAATAAGCCCCGGTGGAATAAACCACGACCGTATCCCCGTCCCGGGCTTCCGGGATCGGTATGTCTTTGGCGATGATGTCGCCCGATTCGCAACATTTCCCCACCACGTCATAGACCTTGGTTTCTTGGTTGACGGGATAATTGGCCCGGTTGGCGATCTCCACCGTATATTTGGCCTGATAAAGCGCCGGGCGGATGTTGTCAGCCATGCCGCCGTCAATGAACAGATAATTTTTTCCGCCCACGGTTTGTTTGGTTCCCCCGCAACGGTACAAAGTAAATCCCGAGTCGCCAACCAGACTTCGTCCCGGTTCGATCAATAACTTTTCCAGCTTGGTCGCATATTTTTTGTTCAGGATTTCGACGGTTTTGACGATCTTCCCCAATATGTATTCCAAATTGATTTCTTGATCGTCATCCAAGTACTTGATTCCAAACCCGCCGCCCAAGTTCAAAACCCGGATGCTCACTTGATGGGCATCTTGGTATTTTTTGATGAAAGCCATCATCGTTTTGGCTTCTTTGGTAAAGAAACTCGGGTTGCTGACCTGCGAACCGATGTGCGCATGAAACCCGTCCAAAACCAGATAAGGGGAATCAGCATAGGCCTTGGCAATTTTTTCGATCATGGCTTCGTCATAGATCGATTCCCCGAATTTCGAAGACAGAAGCGCCGTTTGAATGTAAGCATGGGTATGGGCGCTGATTCCCGGATTGACCCGAAACAGAGTGTGGACCACCGTTTTTTTGATTTCAGACAAATGCTTCAGTTTTATCAGTTCCGAATAATTGTCCACGACGATGTATTCCACTCCCAGAGAAATCCCCTGTTCCAATTCTTCATCGGATTTGTTATTGCCGTGCAAAACGATGCGGTGCGGGTCAAACCCGCTTCTTTCGATCAGATGCAGATCGCCCGCGCTGACCGCGTCGATCCCAAAATGATGATCGTTTAAGATATGACATAAACGCGGGGCCAAAAAAGCTTTGGAGGCATAGATCACCTCGCAAGCAAAATGGGGGCTTTGGAAATAAGTCTCAAAGATCCGGATCTTTTCTAAAATCCCGATTTCGTCATAAACGTAAAGCGGGGTTTTAAAAGTCTGGGCGAGTTCGGAGAGTTTTCTTTCCCCAACATACAATTCGCCGTTTATATTTTGCATTGGTTTTGTTCTCATATTCTCGCAAGCAGCTCATCCAACAAGGACAGCAGTTCTTCCCTTCTAGAAACCAGGTTTAGTTTTTGGCGAAAATCTTTGCTGTGTTCGATCCCTTTCACATACCAAGCCGCCAGACTGCGCATTTCCAATAAAGCCATTTTCTCCGGTTTGATGCCAAGCAGCATCAAAAGATGCTTTTGGCACATCCGGATCTTTTCTTCGGGAGTCGGAGCCGGCTGGATCGCCCGGCCTTCAAAATGGTCTTTCAAATCGCGGATGAGCCAGGGATTTCCGAAACTTCCCCGGCCGACCATGATCATGTCGGCGCCGGTGTAATCCAACATCCGCTGGGCATCGGCTACCGATCGGATGTCGCCGTTACCGATGATGGGGATCGTTACCGCGGTCTTTACGGCTTTGATGTAATCCAAGTTGACTTTTCCGGAATACATATCCGATTGCGTCCGGCCATGGATGGTGATGAACGAGGCCCCTGCCCTTTCGGCGGCTTGGGCCACCTCCACGCAATTGATGCGGTTATGGCTTATTCCGGCCCGAATCTTGACGCTGACTGGCTTTTGAACGTTCTTCACGATTTCTTTCACCATGGCTTCGATCTTGTTCACATCGCTCAGCAGCTGGCATCCGCCTTCGGCTTTTAGGACTTTGCGAACCGGACAGCCCATGTTCAAATCTATGATGTCCGCGCTGGTTTTTTGGTCGATCATCATGGCGGCTTTCACCATCGAATCGATGTCGCCTCCGAAAATCTGGATGGCGATCGGGTGTTCTTCCGGTTCGACCTCGGTGAGTTCCCAGGTTTTCTCATTATCATATAAAAGTCCTTTGGCGCTGATCATCTCCGAAAAGACCAAATCGGCCCCGAATTCTTTCATGAGCATTCGGTAAGCGGGGTTGGTGTATCCGGCCAAAGGGGCCAAAGCGATTTTTCCGTTTATTTCCAGATTCTTTATTCTCACGGCGAACCTTCCGATCCATTTTTTGTTAGTATCATTATAGCATAAAACTTAAACTTTATGAATACAAATCCACCTGAGTTTTACAGTTGTGTGGCATAAAAAAAGTTTAATGAAAGCTTTCAGAAAATGATTACGAATACGAATCCGTAAAATCAGATTAATGCCTGGTATTCGAGTACGAATGGCTTAGTACCTATTACAGCGATGTCTTCCCAATCGACTCGTTTGATGCTTATTTGCAAGCCGTTTCGGACATCAATCTGGCAACCAATCTGCTGGTAATGCATCAAACCCAAAAAGAGTTCTTGAAGAGTATGGATCAAGGGATCTTAAGCGCTCTTAAGACAAAGTATTTGACTGAGTATACCGAGTTTTATGACCGTAACCACGCCATGGCCGCCGATGCGGACCTTCCGGAACTTGAAGCCCGGTTGGCTTGGTTCCAATCCCGCGTGAATGTGGCCGTCGAAACTTCCGCGCTTGATTAGCCATCAAGGAGTTCTATTGCTTCTGCTATAATCTGGTTTTGGATCCGGTCAAACCAGCCAAGATCAACAACGTTCGTTATTTGACCGAAAACGTAATTTGGTATTCAGAAACCGCCACCGACGCCAGCATCATGGACACGAACAATCTATTGGCAACTCATTCCGCCAACGTCAATGCCTGCATCGCCGTGGAAGACATTGAAGCGGAATATGTAACCGCGGATTTCGCGATCTTCAGCGTTTATGTTGAAGACCCGGCCAAAATGGCGATCCGGACGGCCAAAAACGACGCTGAAGCCGAACTGTTCGATTATGTTGACTTCCTGGAACATTTCGTTCATGTCACCAATGTTGATGCCCTTTGTGAAATCTATGACGTCCGCCATGCCTTGATCGAAGCAGTCACCGCCCAGGCGGGCATCAGCCTCGCCATGAATATGGGTTTTGATGCCTTCCATGCGGCTGAACAATTGGACAGCCTTCTGGTCGAGAACTACCGGACAGCGCTGCTTCTTGACATGCAAAAGTACTGGGGCACATTGGTAAGCCCGACCGTGGAAATGGCCAACCTTCACGACATGTTCTATGACCAAATTGCCCTGGCTTTTCATCCTTTCATGATGAGCGTGATGATCAATGTTTATTACGCCGGCATGAATGGTTTGCTTGGCGAATAAAATTCAATTATTGTTTCTTATTGGGACCGAAATGTTTCGGTCTTTTTTGTGGACCATGGCAGCCGGAAGTTCCATCACCATTACATTGGAGCCTGAAAAACCGTGAAAATTGTTTCATTTGACACTACGAACGGATATGATAAAATAAGACTAAATCATACATGAGTTTTGTGACTTATGAATTATGGTTTAAGATTTAACGTACGGAGGTAAATATGAGGAAAATCTTGCTGTTTTTAACCTTTCTCTTTGCTGGTGCGTTCCTTGTAGGATGCTTTCAGCCCAAAAATGTTGTAACGTCAATCGAAGTTGTCAGTGATACCACGGAATTTGATGAAAGCTTTCAACTTGCCGACCTCAATGTAAAAGTTAACATGTCCGACGGATCCAGCAGTCTGGTTCCGTTAAGCGAGAGCATGCTGAGCACCGAAGACTTAGCCAAGTTTTCGACGGAAGGCACGCATACAATCAATGTTTCATATCTCAACATGGCGGCCGCGTTCACCATTACCATTACCGGTGAACCGGGAGCAGACGGAAGAGAAATTGAAGTTCAAGTCGCCGGCGGCTACATTCAATGGCGATATGAAGGCGATGCCGCCTGGACCAATTTGATTGCTTTGTCCGCCCTGATGGGACCGGCCGGGACCAATGGGACCAACGGAACAAATGGCACGAACGGAACTAACGGCCGAGAGGTTGCATTTCGGATCGATTCCGGATTCATCCAATGGCAATATGTTGGCGATGCGAACTGGATTAATCTATTGGCCTTGACCGTCATCACCGGCCCGGCCGGAACTAATGGGACTAACGGAACGAACGGAACGGATGGGATCACGCCAACGATCTCCGTCAGTCAGGACGGTTATTGGGTCATCAACGGAACCGTAACCGCTTATAAAGCTTCGGGAACTTCGGAAACTCCGGCTTTTTACACCGTGACATTTGAAGTCAACGGCGGCGTCTTGCCACAAGGCGTTCTCGCGGTCTTGGCGGATGTTCCGGAATGCACGACTATCGCTTTGCCTATTCCAACCAAAGACGGTTATGTTTTCAATGGCTGGTGGACGGGAGAAACCGCCAATGACGGACAGTTCACCAACTCCACGCCGGTCACCAAGAATGTCACGCTCTATGCGCGTTGGATCCTTGATACCGCTCCGATCCGGGAATTGATGAACGTCACCCGATCGATGAACTATACCGCTCAGATGAATGTTACGGTCGACTTCACGATGGGTTTGCAGACCGGAAGTTTCGAGATGCTCTCCGATTTCCAAATCAATAAAACCGACGGGATCATCTTCACTTACAATGTTGATTCCGAAAAGTCTTTCCAAAACGGAGTCGAAGATCCGGATCAAGCCACTTATGAAGAACGGCACACCGTTTACCGTTCTGGCCAGATCTTCACCATGTGGCGAAGTGATCCATTAGGATCCTGGCAAGTCGACCTATGGGAAGGCAATTACGAGAATGATGATTTCTCCTTTGCTTTCATGGATGTTTCCAAGTTCACCAAACGCGAAGGTCTCGACATTTACGATTATCCGCTAGAACAAGAAATGATCGACCGGATGGTCCAAGGCATGGAGTTTGGAAACGCCATGGTGATCGGAGAAGTTCAGTGCTATTTGGAACTGGCCCTGAAGAAGATCACCATCGTCCTGAACATTTCCGGAACCACTCCGGATGATCAGCCGGCTACCGGCGTCGTCACGATGTCCATGGCTCTTTCCAACATCGGAACGACCACCGCCGAAATGCCTTTGGCCGATGTCATCGCCGGGGGAGTCGCCCGGGTTGACGAAATGGTAACGGAGATTCCTCAAGTCAATTTCGCAGCCACCGATTCTTTGAGGGATTTTAACGAACTCGTCGCCGAAGCAAAAGCGGCCATTAATGCCGCCACCAACGTTTTCGATGCCATCGGGATTTCTGCTTCTTACTTGAATGAATTGCAAAATTTCAGGTTTGACATCGATTGGCTGAAGCAAGCCAAATATGACGCTCTGCAAGAAATGGAATATTTTTTGGAAGAACAAAGCTTTTTTGCGACTGCTGACAGCGTCATCGCGATGACTGCCGTTTACGATGAATTGAAAATCTTCATCGAAACCGCGATCAGCGGTGAAGAGATCTCCTTAATTAAAGATGAATTCTACAATCGGATCGACTTGGCCTTTGACTCCGATGAAACCAAGGTGGCTTTGTTGGGGGCTCAGGACCGTGCCGTCGACTTTTTGAGATACTATTTCATCTACCTGCAGCCTTACTTCCTGAACTCGAATGACCTGTATTCGTTCTGGGGCGTGTTTGATACTTACGAGCAATTGATCAGAACCACAACCGCCATCGAGCAAGTTGATCCAATCTTCCAGGCGGGCATTGCTGCTTACACGGCTTTGGGCTTGAGTTTCGCGGATACCGCTCCGCTAAGGGAACAATTCCTTCGCGATCTGGAAGATCTGCATGACATGGCATTAGAGATGTTCGGAGCCGTTGAGGCCGTTGATGCTGCTTACCTGGCTTACATCGCGAACATCAATGCGGCTACCGACCCGATTCTCATGGTCTCGGTTTTCGGAAACGGATATTGGGATATGCGCGGTTTGATGACTTCGGCTTCGACCGCGGCCGCGCTTCTTAAATTGGCCGAGATCCGCGATGAATACGCTGCCCTCGTTTTGGTCAGCTCGATTCCGCTTCTTAATGAGTTATTCGATAACTACACCGTCATAATCAATGCTTGCCATGATTTCTGGGAGCCGATGGGTTATCTCGGTCAATTCCAGAATGATTGCAACCTTTATCTGACCTTCGACCCGTTAAAGCTGCAGATCGCCGACTGTGTCAGAGAATTAGAATTTACGTTCAATAACAATTCCTACATTGCCACCGCGGATAGCCTTCTGGCCATGCAGGGCGTTTTGGATGTTCACATCCCAATCGTTCAGGGCAGCACGACTGATGTAGAATTAACCAATAATTTTACGGCCGCCTTAATGGCTTTGGATGATGCCTTTGTGCCTGATCCAACAAAAATTGAATTGATCAACAGCATTCAGGGAGCCATTAACCAAATTAGGGTTCATGCTGACTTCTTATATGACTTCATTAATCCGGAAGTCATGAATCAGATCGAAGCCATCTCCGAAGAAGCCGTCAGCCAATTGCGTTCGGCCGATACCCTGGCGGAAGTAGTCTTGATTTATGACACTTGGTACGCCAACCTTCAGACTTTGGACCTGACTCCGAGCGCTTACGCTTTAAGACAATGCAAATTGGAAATGCTTAATGAACTGGAGTTCTTGCATGAATTCATCCTTGCCAACATCGATCCGCTTCCGGTCGATTTCGAACTTCATTATGAAGCTTATGTAACCGGCATTGAAAATGTAACCGGCATTCTGGAATTCCATGACATCATCGAGGCCTTCCGGGAAGAATTTAACGGGTATTATTTGGGCGCTTAGCACTAAAAGAAGCTCTTTTTATTAATCAATTTACCTGTTAAAGAATTCGTGGTCACCACTAATTCTTTAACATAATCTTTAATATTTCAGAATTATAAGGGACCGGAATGCTCCGGTCTCTTTTTTGACAATTTCCCATCTTTATTGTATAATAACGTTTAGACTATGAAAGGACCGAAGAACATGAACAAAAGCTTGAGAATCTTAATGATCGGCGCCGGCGCGATCGGCGGCAACACCGCCGGACTGATCGCCAAAGCGGGAAACGACATTACGGTAGTGACTCGTCACGAAGATACCGCCGAATTAATAAGAAAAACCGGAATCAAGATTTCCGGCGTATTGGGGAATTTCACCATCCCGATGAAAGCTGTGGCCCGGGTCTCCGACCTCACCGGTCTTTTTGATGTAGTCTTCGTAGCCACCAAAGCTTATGACATGCCGGGAGTAACCAAAAAGGTCCTGCCTTTGCTTCATGAAAAATCCTTGGTCGTTTCCATGCAAAACGGGATCTGCACCGATGAAATGGCCGCCATCGTCGGCGAACAACGCACCGTCGGCTGCGTCATCGGTTTCGGGGCGACCATGGTCGAACGCGGAAAACTGATCATCACCAGCAACGGCGAATTCATCATCGGCAGCATCGCGAAAACCAATCAGCCCAACTTAAAACCGCTTCAGGAAATATTGAACAGCGTTTTTCCGACCGTCATTTCCGAGGACATTTATTCGGAACTTTATTCCAAACTGATCATCAACTCCTGCATTACTTCCCTCGGAGCCATCTGCGGGCTGAAACTGGGGGCCATGCTTAAGATCAAAACCGCCCGAAACATTTTCATGATGATCATCAAAGAAGCCATGAATGTGGCCAAATGCCTAAAACTGCATGTTCCTCCTTATGGAGGCAAGCTGGATTATTATACGCTGATCCAAGACAAGACCTGGTGGTCCCGCTTCAAAGCGCAGCTGACCATCACCATTGTTGGGAAGAAATACAAAAACCTTAAATCATCATCTTTGCAATCTTTGGAGCGAGGCCAACGGACCGAGATCGACTACTTCAACGGTTACATCGTTAAAAAAGCCCAGGAGGTCGGGATCGAGGCCCCGATCAATTCCCGGCTCGTGGAAATGGTCAAGCAGATCGAACAGAAGAAACTGGACATCAAAGTCGAAAACCTGAGTCTGGTCGTTGCCAAAGATTAAAGCCAACAAAAAGGCGGAAACTCCGCCTCAGACTGATGACAAACCCCATTTCCAAAGATGGGGTTTGTTTGTTTTTCACAATCACCCCAAAACGGACATGAAATTCCGATTTTATGTCTTTAAAAGCTAAATATTTAGGGTTTTTGTCCCATTTTATAACCAGATAAAAATGAGCGTTGACTTTGTCAACGCTCGGAGGCGGAAAAATCCGCCTTTTATTTTTCGGTTTGATATTGAAGTTGATATAATTTGTAATACTGACCCCGTTTTTTTAGCAGTTCCTGATGCGTTCCTTCTTCCATGATCGTTCCTTTTTGAAGAACGATGATCTTGTTGGCATGTTGAACCGTCGACAGGCGGTGAGCTACCACGAGCATCGTGCCGATGTTCATCATCTTCTGAAGCGAGTCTTGAATCAAAACTTCGGTCTCGGTGTCAATGTTGGCGGTGGCTTCATCCAGGATCATGATCTTCGGTTTGTGAACGACGGTGCGCGCGAAAGACAAAAGCTGTCTTTGCCCGGAAGAGAAATTGTTTCCCCGTTCCCGGACTTCTTCCTGATAACCGTTGGGAAGTCCCGAAATGAACTTATCCGCGTTCACATATTCGCAGGCTTGCCGGATGTCCGCGTCAGTGATCGATTTTTCGCGCATCCGGATGTTTGATGCCACCGTTCCGCTGAACAGGAATACGTCCTGCAGCATCTGACCGATCCCGGACCGCAGCGAAGCGATCTTTATTTTTTTGATGTCCAGGCCGTCAATGAGGATCTGGCCTTTTTGAATGTCATAGTTCCGAACGATCAAAGACAGGATGGTGGTCTTGCCGCTTCCGGTTGCCCCAACAAAGGCCACGGTCTCGCCCGGAAGGATCTTAAACGAGACATCCTTCAGGATCCACTCGCCTTCAATGTAACTGAACCAGACGTTTTTGAATTCGATCTCGCCTTTCAAGTCGGTCAGAGGGACGGCATCCGGTTCATCGACGATGTCCGGATTTTTGTCCAAAACTTCAAAGATCTTCTCGGCGGCCGCGAAAGCCGACTGCAGCACGTTGAACTGTTCCGCCAGCTGTTGAATCGGAGTATATAGTTTATCAAGATACTGGTAGAAAATGATGATGACTTCGAAGGTCAGTCCGATTTGGAACATGACGTTTTTTCCGCCGAACCACAGAATCAAAATGAGCGTCAGAACATACAAAACATAAATCATCGGCCGGAAGATTCCAAAAATGAAAGTTTCGCGCAGGGAACTTCGCTTTAAGGTTTGGTTCTTCTCCCGGAATTCTTTCAGTTTCTTTTCTTCCTGGTTGAATACCTGGGTGATCTTCATTCCGGAGAGGTTTTCCGAAAGAAAGGCATTGACATTGGCGATGTTTTTGCGAACCTCGCGATAAGCTTCTCGCGAATATTTCCGAAAGATGAAGGTAATGAAAACCAGCACCGGGCAAACCGCCAAGACATACAAACTTAACTGCACATCGACCAAAAGCATGGCGATGATGACGCCGACGACGGTCAGCGAATCCTTAAGCAGATTCATGATCACGCTGGTATACATCTCGTTCAGAGTGTTGGTGTCATTGGTGACCCGGGTGACCATCTTGCCGACCGGAATGCTGTTGATCTGACCGATCGAATAATTCTCGATGTGCGAGAACACTTGTTCCCGGACATTATAAATGATCTTTTGGCCGGCCTTTTGCAGCGACATCCCCTGAAAATACTGAATGACGAACATGATGGCCAGACAGACCGCATAAGCGATGACGATGTAAATGATCAGGTTGAAGTCGATGACATCCTGACCCAGGATCTTCGCGGCCTGGCCGAGCAGGATCGGGAGAAGCAGATCGAATCCGACCGAGATCACCATCATGACCAGCGCTACAAAAAAGATTTTCTTTTGGCTTTTGGCGTACCAAAACAATCGGGAGATGATTTTTTTATCGGTGAGATTGACTTTTTCTCTTTGTTCATCCATTGATCTCGCCTCCCACTTCATCTTCGAGTTTTTGAAGATTGACCATTTTCTTGTAAAGCTGACAAGTCTTCAAAAGTTGTTCGTGGGAACCAAAACCGATCAATTTGCCCTCGTCGATCAAAGCGATCTTATCCATGGTCTTGATGGTCGAGATCCGGTGAGCGATCAAAATCGTTGTCTTTTCCTGACGGGTCTGACGCAAATTCTGAAGGATGGTTTCTTCGGTCTTGGTATCGACCGCGGAAACCGAGTCATCCAAGATCAAGATCGGGGCATCCTTGATGAGCGCTCGGGCGATGGAAGTCCGCTGTTTTTGACCCCCCGAGATGGTCACGCCCCGTTCGCCCAAAATGGTTTGGTATCCGTCTTTGAATTCTTGGACATTGGCATCCAAGGCGGCCATCTCGGCCGCCCAAAGGATCTGCTTTTCGTCCTTGTTTTCAAAAGCAAAATCAATGTTGTTTTCAATGGTGTCGCTGAACAGAAAGTTGTCCTGAGGAACATAAGCCATGGCGCCCCGGACCTGCTTGAATGGCAGACGCATGATGTCGTAATCATCAATCAGGATCTGATTCGGCTGCAAGTTGTAAAGCCGGAGCAACAGATCGACCAAAGTCGTTTTTCCGGAACCGGTCCGGCCGATGATCCCGACTTTTTCGCCGCTTTCAATGGTAAAGGTAATGTCATGAAGCACTTCGGTTTGGGTTTCCGGATAAGTGAAATTCAAGTGGTTGAAAGCGATCTTCCCGGATATGGCCGGGACCTCGAGCGGGTCAAGGTCAGAGATCTCGGCTTTCTGGTTCAAAAGTCCGTCGATCCTTTCCATCGACGCCGCCGCCTGGCTGCGCAGATTGATGAGCTGCGCGATGGCCATCATCGGCCAAGTCAGAGTCCCGAAATAAGAGATGAATTTGGTCAGATCGCCGATGGTGAAAAGGATGGTCCCGTTCACCTGATCCTGATAAATGAGATAACCGCCATAACCGAGGATGATGATCATGATCGAAGCGATCAGGGTTCCGATCAAAACGTTGAGCAGCACCGAAGCTTGGTTGAACTCCATGTTGCGGTCATAATTGTCTTTGTTTATTTTGGAGAAAGCCAAAAGCTCATGGCCTTCTTTTACGAAAGCTTTGATGACGCTGATCCCCGATAAGCTCTCCTGAGTAAAATCGGACAGGTTGGCAAAAGCTTTTTGGCGCAGGGAGAATTTTTGGCTCATATACTTTCCGATGATCCGGCCGCAAAGAGCCAATATCAAAAGCGGGACCGAAGAGATCAAAGTCAGAACATGGTCCATTTGCCACATCTTCAAGAAAGCCAAAGTCCCGAGGAATCCCGCGTCTACCAACATCAGCGTTCCCGCTCCGAAAGCCAGACGAATGGTTTGCAAGTCGTTGGTAAACAAAGCCATCATGGCTCCGGTCTTGTGCTGCTGAAAATAAGTCTGGGAAAGTTTCTCGGAATGGGCGAACATCCGCTCGCGGAGATCGGTTTCGATCCGGATTCCGTTTCCGAAGATGCAGATCCGCCACAAGAATCGGCCCAGGAACATGATCCCAACCACGATCAGGATCTCGATCATGAAATCTTTTAGGACCGCTTCGGTCAAAGTCTGATACCGGAGTCCGTCAATGATCTTCCCGATGATCTCGGGGATCTTCAGCTGATAGACATCGACCGCCACCAAAGCAGCGATCCCGATCACAAAATACAAGCCGTATTTTAAATAATATTTATTGATGTTTTTTCCAAAAATCATGGCCGTCCTCGGTTCTGCAGGTCATTATTATATCATAGTCGCCCCAGTGAAGCAAACGAATTCCGTCAACGAAATCAACGGCTTCGGGAATTGCCTACTTTCTTTTTTTTCACTTAATTGGTATAATGAAGAAGTGCTCTCGGAGGTTCATCATGGCTGACAAAAACCGAACCAATTCCCAGATAAAATGTTCGCTGATCAACGGAAACCGGATCCTATCCATTGAATCGGAAAGCGAGAAATCGCCCCGGAACGTGGCGGTGATCCAGGACGGAAACCAGTCCGTTCTTTTCCAAGGCAATCAGCTTTTGACTTCTGAAAAAGTCTTCGAGTCTTTTTTGCAATCGGTCGATCCGGCTTCCGTCAAATACCTGGTCTTTTACCCGACCGAGTTCTTGCCGACGGATTCATGAAAGTCTTCGGAACTCATGATCTGCATCCGATCATCGTCACCGATGCCCTGACCGCCGGAACTTGGAAAGATTATTCGCCGGAAGCCGAATTCTTTGTCATCGATGAAACCATGCGGCTGGAGCTCAGCCCCAGCCATGTTTTGCGTTTCATCCGCACGCCGTTCTTCGGAAGCCCGAATTCGTTTCTGACTTATGACGATACCAGCCATACGGTCTTTTCGGGAGATCTGTTCTCGGCTCCCCGCTTTCCGGGAGCCGCGGAAAACGATCCTTTAAAAGCCATGGCCATGGCCCATGAAAAAATCCTTCCGAGCAGCGACTTTCTGAAACCGATCATCAAAACTATCAAAAAATTGGAAATTGATATCATCATTCCGAATTTCGGGCCGCTCATCGTCAAAGATGAAGTCCGGAAAACTTTGGATTTTTTACAAACCCAAATTTTTTACAACAGCAGCATCTTGGTTAAAAGTTCCACTCAGAACCGCCGGATCTACGATTACGTGACTTTGGGCAATCAAGTCATCGCCCGTTTAAAATCCCTGTACAGCAAAGAGGAAGTTCTTCGGATTTTCCAGGGCACTCCGATCGCCATTGATCCGGAAACGATGGAGATCACCGGCACGCTGCTTCCCGGTTATAAATTCTGGAATCAGCTGTTTGAAGTCATCTTCAATAAAAAAGGTCCGGAATGGCTGGTGGTTTTGGAACCGATGGTCAATAAACTGGGCCGAACCTACAACATCAAAAAACCGGCCGTTTATTCATCATCGCTGATCACATCGAAATTCGAAAACATCGCTTTGCAATCGAAAGTAAACTATCTTCAGGATAATTTGGACCGGGCCACCGATAAACTTCTTCACGATCCGGTGACCGGGGCCTACAATGAATATTTCTTAAGAAACTATTTAAGCCAGCACATCGCCGAAGCGAACCAAACCAAATCCTCCGAGGACTTCGCGCTGCTTTTCATTGACATTGACAACATCCGGAAACTGAATCTCATGTATTCCAAAGAGACCGGCAACGAAACGATGCGCAACTTCCATTATCTTCTCAATCAGATCAAAGATGAAAACCAGATGGTCTTCAAACGCAACGGGCCGGGTTTTGTGCTCTTCTGCGCCAAAAGCACTTTTGAGGAAGCCGTCAAAAAAGCCAATCGGATCCGCAACGCCGTCGCTGATTCCGATTCGTTCGTGGAAAAGATCACCGTTTCGGTCGGGATAACCCGTTTTCTGGAATTCACTTCCTCTGAACGCCAGGCCGAAGGCTTTTCGGAGATTATCTATGACCGGGGCGAGACCCGGGTCAAGACCGCTTATTCCAAAGGCCAAAACCGGCTGATCGACGAAAAAACCAAGAACGTCTTCCTGTCGATCGGAAAGATCCTGATCGTCGATACCGACGAGATCGTCCAAAACATCTTCTCCAACGCCCTGAAAAACAATTTCTATGAAGTCGTGGTCGCCAAAAACGGCATCGAAGCCTTAAGCGCTTTTGATGCCAATCAGATCGATTTCATCATTTGTGAAAAAAACATCCCGAAGCTGGACGGATTCAAACTGAAAGCCAAGCTGAACGAAACGCCCGAGACCCAAACCATTCCGTTCGTGCTGACCACTTTCAACAAAAATCTGGCCATCGTCAATACCGCCAACGAACTGAACGTTGATTTCATCCTCACGAAACCGCTCATCATCGAAGAAGTCGTCGGTCTCGTCAAAAGGATCCTTTCCCGGAGAGCCCATCCATGATCATCCCTTATCAAGTCATTGTCTGGATCCTGGAGGGCTTGGGGGCCATCGCCGGCCTATTGATCATCGTCATTTTTCTGAACAAACTGCTTTTGCGTTACCGGATCTGGGAATCAAGACAAATCAAAAAATATCTGGTGGCGAAATACCTTCAGAAACAATCCATCCAGAAGCATTTCTCAAAACGCAAACTGACCGACGAATTCATCAACATTTGCGAACAGACCGAACTTGATGACGACACCCTGGCTACGGTCGTCGCGGATTTCGACCGGCAGCAGATCATTGCTTATCATCTTTTCCGTCTGAATTCGCTTAAACCGACCGTCCGG
The DNA here is from genome assembly GCA_964420625.1 of uncultured Bacteroidales bacterium. Taxonomy (GTDB): domain Bacteria; phylum Bacillota_I; class Bacilli_A; order ML615J-28; family CAG-698; genus UBA2253. The sequence continues at coordinate 23,010 of CAYQUB010000001.1, forward strand.
AAAGCCTCCGCTCATTACCTGGCTTTTTTTCGAAGCCGAAAAGCTTTGGACGGCTTGAAAAAGCGGCTGGTCATTGAAAAAAACGACAGCGTCAAGCTCTACCTGCTTAACTCGCTCAAAACCAATCTGGACGAATCGGTGGACATCATCATCGAAAGTTTGGTCGGTGCCAGCGCTTTTTACCGGCGCCGGGCCATCGAGATCATCACTCATCATCACAATCGTTTCAGTTACGCCATACAGGCGGCTTTGAACCGCAGCGAGTTTGAGATCAAAGAATTGGTCGCCGCTTTCGCGGCCGGTTACAAAAACGACGATCTGAAAGCCTATTTGCAAAAAGAACTGATCAGTCTCGAAGCCTTCTATGACGGCAACCAATCCAATCAGCTGCGGTACGATCCTTTAAAATTCAACGTTGACGCCTACTACTTCTCGATCTTGCGAACGCTGGTCGACGTTTATGACGAAAACATTTTCGTTGACCGCTATCTCACCCATTCGAAAAGCGAGGTTCGCCGGATCGTCATCGACGCCAAGAGCAAACGCGAAAACTTCGATGGCATCAAAAGCATTTTGGAGGGCTGCGACGGCAGCGACATGGATTTCTACCGGGTCGAAGTGATCACCAGGATCGCCGAGATCAACCGCGATTATTACCTGAACCTGGTCAGCATTTTTCAAAATCCCGGCCATGTTCACCAACAAAAAGTCATTGCGTCGGTCCTGTCCTTCCGAACCGAGTACCTGATTTTGAAACTAAGTTCGCCGCAGCGGACCCAGATCATCGAATCCCTGAAACTTCTGGTCAGTTTCGGACTGACCGCCGACTTGATCGACTTCATGAACCAAAACAAAGATTTGGGGATCGAAAATGATTTGTTTCAGATCCTAAAGATCTATTATTCGGCTGACGAAAGGCTGAAAAAAGAACTGCACGTCTATTTGCGGCCCGAGATTTTGAAACGCATGGGAATCTAAAAAGAAACCTACGCGGCTCCGGTTCGGGAACGATCAAAAGTCGAAAAAAAGAAAGTTCAGTGGCTTAGGCGCCTTTTGTTCGTGGCTTTAGTTTTCTTTCCAATCGTTTTTTTGATCCGTTACAACCTGGGGCTGCTGTCCAAAAGCCTTTTGGAGATCCTGATTGCTTACGCGGTTGACATCAACTATTACATCGTTTTCTATTACGTCGCCGTCAATCTGATCTACCTTCTGCTGGTTTTGTTATCGATGAGTGGATCCCGGGAACAATCCCGTTTATGGAGTTTTAAAAACAAAAACATGCTTTTTGAATCGGAAATGCTGTCTTCGATCTCCATCATCGCCCCCGCTTACAACGAGGAACTGTCCATCATCGACAGCGTCAATTCCCTGCTGAACCTAAATTATCCGCAGTATGAAGTCATCGTCGTCAATGACGGCTCAAAAGACAAGACCCTCCAAAAACTGATCGAATATTTCAAACTGGAACGCAAAAACCTCATTGTTTCCCAAAAACTGCCGACCATGCACGTGCGCGGCGTTTACCGAAACAAACTGACTCCATATCTGACCGTCATCGATAAAGACAACGGCGGAAAAGCCGATGCCCTGAATACCGGCATCAATTATGCGGTCAGCGAATACATCTGCGGAATCGACGCCGATTCGATGTTGGAAGTCAATTCCCTGCTCAAACTGATGTCCGTGACCATCGATCACAAATATCCGACCATTTGTTTGGGCGGAAACATTTTCCCGGCCAACGGCTGCGAGATCGACCGGGGCCAGGTCGAAAAAAAAGGCCTTCCGAAAACTTTGATCACCAGACTTCAGGCCATCGAATACCTGCGGGCCTTCACGTCCGGACGGATCGGCTGGGCCAAACTGCGGTCGCTTCTGATCGTTTCCGGGGCCTTCGGTTTATTCCACCGGAACACCATGATCGAAGCCGGGGGTTACCTGACCAGCAGCGGCATCTTCAAAAAAGACACGGTCGGCGAAGACATGGAATTGGTCGTCCGGCTGTCCCGGAAAGCCCTGGAAGAAAAAAAGCCCTACCAGATCGACTACGTTTACAATGCTCATTGCTATACCGAAGTACCGAATGACTGGAAGAGTCTGTTCAAACAGCGCGACCGCTGGCATCGCGGCCTCATCGACATTCTCTCCTTCCATCGCCATCTGATCTTCAACCCGCGGTACAAAACCGTCGGGACCGTCGGCTTGCCCTATTTCCTCATTTTCGAAATGATCGGACCGCTTTTCGAAGCGCAGGGTTACCTCATGCTCATCCTGTCCATCGTTTTCGGACTGCTTGATCTGAACATCCTTTTGGCTTTGTTCTCGGTATCGGTCATGATGGGGATCATCGTCTCTCTGCTTTCGCTTCTGGCGACCGAGCGGGAATCCAAATATCTGGGTTTTTCGGACACTTTGACTTTGGTAATCTTCGGGATCATCGAAAATCTCGGCTACCGTCAGCTCATGAGTCTGTACCGGGTCAAAGGATACTTCTCCGCCATGCGCGAAACCGGGCTTTGGGGAACCGTCACCCGCCGCGGCTTCAAAAAAAACAAATGAAAATCGCTATTTTTCAATAGCGATTTTTTGAATTATAAGTAATCGTCGTAAATGTTCTTCTGCCATCTTTCGCTGGCCAAGAACTCGGTATCGTCTTTTTCGCGTTTGATCTTCGAATAATGTTTGGTCCCGCGGGCCACGACTTCATAAGAAGTTACTTTCCCGAGGGTCGAAAGAACGTTTGTTACCATTGAAAAGTCGAACGACGAGCAGGAGAAAATATCGAAATAAATCAGTTTGTCATCGTAATCATAATGCAAGGCGATGTGGCTTTGGGCGATCAGGATGATCCCGGACAGATAATGGGTTTTGTTGACGGTGCTCTTGATGACGAACGGCCGGGTGATCGGCGTCATGCCGATCTCATAAACCAGTTTCTCCAAGAAATCAAACATGTTTTCCATGGTGATCCGGTTCTCGTAAGACAGCTCGGCCATGACATGGGGGCCGAAATCTTCTTTCGGATCATACGGGAGCGTGTTGAAGACATTGATGTCCCGGTCCCGGATCTCCAGCGTCGAGATCGTTTCATTGTACGGGAGTTTTTCCAGAAGGTAGTTCTTCAAAACTTCGGTATCGAAATCCTCGGAAAAAATGTCAACGAAATAGCATTGGCGAAACGGGAAAGTATGAATGGTGATGTGTCCGCCTTCCAAAAAGACGAACGAGCTGATGCCGTCGTCTTCTTTGACTTTTCCGTAATAATACGGAACCAGCGACGGCGGCGCCACCGGGGTGAGTTTTAAGACATAGGGGATTTCATTGACGATTTTATTGATGTAGCGGATGTCATCGAGCAGGGTTTGCGTGGAACCGTAGCAGTCCAACATGACATGTTTCATTAATCTTTTCCTCCAATTTTAGGTGTTTTTGCGCATAACGATGCGAATACTTCATAAAGCAGTTTTAAGGCCGTCCAGGACGTGATGTCGTTGCTATCCAGTTTCGGCGACACTTCCATGATGTCCATGGCTTTCACCGGCAGGTTTTCCACCAAAAAAGTCATGATTTGTAAAGCTCCTTGGGAAGTGATCCCAAAGGCTTCCGGCGTTCCGGTCCCCGGCGCGAACGACGGATCGATGGCATCAATGTCCAAAGACAGATAGACTTGGAAACGTTCGTCAAACTTGTCTTTTAAATGACGGATGGCCTCAAGTCCGAATTCATTGATTTTGGATGCTTTGATGACTTCGATCTCCGGATGCTCGGAAAACAGTTCCAGTTCCTGAAGCTCAAATCCCCGCCCGGCGAGCAGAACAATGTTCTCGCTTTTGTATCCCCGTTCGATGGCCCGGAAATTCGGGCAGGCATGGGAGAATTTGCTTCCGTCATAAACATCGCAGATGTCGGGATGAGCATCGATGTGGATGATGGCCGGGATTTTGCCGTCCCGGATCGATCGGTCGTAAAAAGCCGCTTCCAGGGGAATGGAACAAGAATGATCCCCTCCGAAGAATACCGAGAATTTATGAAGATCCAAAATCCCGGCGGCTTTGGCTTCGATCTTCGAAAACGGCGTGCGGTTATGGCCGATGTTTCCAAAATCATACAGTTTCAGAGAGGTCAGATCGATCCCTTCTTTGGAAGCCGGAGGAAGATATCCGGATAGTTTTCGGATCCGGCTCGGGGCTCTTCCCGCGCCTTTTCCCACCGAAGCGTTGCGATCCAGGGCAATGCCCGCGATCGTCACGTTGGCTTTTCCCAAATCTTCGGTCAATAAATCTCGCCAAGGTTTCATAAGTTTTCCCTTCTAATCATTCATATTATCATTAGCGGTTTATTATATCATTTTTTGTTTTTTTTTCAAAGTTTTTAATTTAAAAAGAGCCTTCGGTTTTTCGAAGGTTCTTGGGTGTCATTGCGAATTATCGGAATTGCCGACTTGGGCCCGGTAAATGTTCGCGTATACTCCGTTGGCGGCCAGCAGGTCGCGGTGGTTTCCCTCCTCGACTTTCAGGCCGTGGTCCAAAACGATGATCTTGTCCGCGTTGTAAACCGTGCTCAGGCGATGGGCGATGATGATGACCGTCCGGTTCTCACAAACGACTTTCAAGGCTTTCTTGATCATCTCTTCGGTTTCGGTGTCGATGTGCGAAGTTGCTTCATCCATGATCAGAATGGCCGGATCATGAACGACGACGCGAGCCAAAGTGATGATCTGTTTTTCGCCGCTGCTCATGTTGACCCCGGCTCGGGTGATCGGCTGATTGATGCCGAGTTCATATTTATTGATCAGTTTTTCGCCGCCCATTGATTTCAGGATCGCGATGATCCGTTCATCGGTGACCCCCTCTTTCCCAAAGCGGATGTTGCTGGCGATGGTCCCTTTGAAGAGCGTCGGTTCCTGAAGGACGATCCCGAGATGATAGCGGTAAGTTCGTTTCGGAAGTTTGGCGATGTCTTCGCCGTCGATGTAGATCTTTCCGGATTTCTCGTCGGTCAGATCATAAAAGCGCAACAAAAGATTCATCAGCGAACTCTTCCCGCTGCCGGTATGACCGACCAGCCCGACCATTTGGCCGCTTTTTACTTCAAAACTGACGCCTTTTAGGACGTACTCGTTTTCCACGTAAGCGAACCAGACATTATCGAAGCGAATGTCGCCGCGGAAACGTTCGACGGTACCGATGGTATCGTCCTCGAGTTCGCCTTCGATCAGTTTGGCGATCCGTTCGGTCCGAACCAGGCTGTGTTGATATTCGCTGACCTGGTTGAAAACGATGCTGACCGGTTCGATGATCTTAAGCAAATATTCGTTATAAGCATAGACCAATCCGGCGGTGATGGCGATCCCCGAGACCGTCATCTTCTGCCAGCCGAAATAAGCAACGATGAAGGCGGTGATCAAAGCCCGGATGATGTAGATCAAGTTCCATCCGGCGGTCAGATGCAGCTTTACTTCTTTCATCTGTTCGGTCATGAAATCCTGGTTGATGACATCGAATTCCTTGATGGTCGGTTTTTTGAAATTGAAGATCTGAAGGATGCTGATCCCGTTGATGATCTCATTGATTTTGGCGGTCAGAAGGCTCCTAAGTTCGTTGACTTTCTCCGCGAACCGATGCAAATGCTTCAAAAAGTAGCGGATCCAGACATAGATGAACGGATAAGCAAGGAAAGTAAGCACGGCCAGTTTCGAGTTAAGGAGGAACATCCCCACATACGCGAAGACGAAACTGAGAATGGCGGAAACAAAAACGTTGACGCTGAGCCGATACAAACCGATCATGCCATCCACATCGGAGGTGATCCGGGCGGCCATTTTTCCGGCCGGTTCGGCTTCAAAGTATTTGATCGGCAGTCTCTCGACGCTGCTTAAGGCATCGGTTCTGGCATCGCGGGCAATATAACTGATGACCCGGCCCGTGCAGATCTGCTGCGCGTAACTGGCCGCGATGACAACGATGCTTTTCACAAACAGAAAGATGATCCAAAAGATCAAAAAGGGAACGATCGGCTGATAAAAGTCGAAAACAGCTTTGCTTTCCAGCCGGACGACGGGATAGACGAAAATGATGCCGTCGGCTCTGGTCACCGTCAGCGTTCCGTTTTCGAACGATCGGCTGCCGTTTTCCACTTCCGATTCAACCAGATAAAAACTGGTTTTGTTGATGACGATGTTCGCATCGCCCAAAGTGATCTCGCCGTCTGCCAGGTATCTGACCTGTTTGTAATGACGGCCGTCATAAGTGACGGTTTTGTCATCATCGTTGACCGGCACTTCGACCCAAGGGTATTCGATCCCCATGATGTAGTCGTCCAAAATGGTCATGACGATCAATGGGGTGATGAAACCCAGGACCTGGACCAAAACGATCAGCAGGACCGAGGTGACCAATAGGTGATAGCGTCCCTTCATGTACTTGAATACGCGTTTAAAATTCTTCATGGGTATCACCTTTGATTTGGTTCAGATATTGCATTTTATACCAGTTGTCATATTTGAGAAGTTCATTGTGCGTTCCTTGGGCGGTGATCACGCCATCTTGAAGAACCAGGATCTTGTCAGCCGCCGCGACCGCGGAAAAGCGATGCGCCACGATGATGTTGGTTTTATCGCTCCTCGCCTGTTTTAGATTTCGGATGATGTTGGCTTCGGTCAGGGAATCCACGGCGCTCAAGGAATCATCCAAGATCAGGATTTCCGGATTCTTGACCAAAGCGCGGGCAATGGAAAGCCGCTGGCGCTGACCGCCGGAAAGCGATCCGCCCAGTTCCGCGACCATGGTGTCGATCCCGGATGGCAGTTCGCGCAGATCCTTTTTGAAATCCGCCAAAGATACGGCGGTGTCGATCTGACTTGGACTGGCATTGGGATTCCCGATGAGGATGTTGTCATCGACGGTCCTCCGAAACAGCACATGGTTTTGAGGAACGTACCCGACCAGGTTTCGGGCATCTTCGATCTTCAGTTTCCCGATGTCGGTCCCGTCAAACAAAATCTGGCCTTTGGTAACGTTGAATTCCCGAAGCAGCTGGCGGATGAGCGTGGATTTTCCGGCTCCGGTCGGCCCGACGATGCCGATGGTCTCGCCGCTGTTGATGGTGAAGGAGATGTTTTTGATGACGTCGAAATCATCAAACGGATATTTGAAACTGACGTTTTTAAATTCGATGGTTTTGAAACTGAAGATCTCGCGAGCGGTTTCTTCGTCTTTTACTTCCGGCTCGAGATCCATGATCTCATAGAAACGTTCGTCGGAAATGATGATGTTGTTGACGGAGTTCAGAATGTTCGAAAGCGCGACCAAAGGACCGTACAGCTGCCCGACATAAACGAGGAAAGTAACCAGATCGCCGGTGGAGATCTGGGACTTTAAGACCATGTAACTTCCGAAAGCAATGGCTACAAGGTAGGATACCGCGTAAACCATTTCAAACAATGGTCCGTAGACGGCTTCGAATTTGATGATCTTCCACCAGGAATTGATGTCCGCGTCAATGGCTTTTTTGGTCTTTTGAAAGTCATTTTCTTCCTGAGTGTAGGCCCGGACGGCTTTGGCGCCTTCAATCGACTCCAAAACCTTTTCGGTCATGTCCGCGTAGATCTCATGATGGGTTTTGTAATAAGCCCGTTTTTTCTGGCGCTGTTTGTTCAGCCAGAAAATGGCAAACGGCATGAGGATGACGCTCGCCAATGTCAGCCACGGATCGATCGTCAGCATGATGGCGATGGCCGAGATGACCATGCCGGTATTGAAGACCAGCGTCTGCAGAAACGAAGTCGCGAGGACGGTCAGATTGTTCAGATCATTGCTGGCCCGGGAGATCAGATCGCCTTTGGTATATTTTTCGTAAATCGCGGAATCAAGTTCAAAAAGATGATCAATGTATTTTTCGCGCAGCGCATAGGACAGTTTGTGTCCCAACCGGTTGATGTTCAGGTGATAGGCGATGGCCACGAAATACCGGCCGATCGGGATGGCCGCCAAAGTCAGGACCAAAAACACTAGCCGGTCAACGGTCAGGGTGCCGCTCGCAATTTCGTCGATGGCCATTCCCAGGATCTTGGCTGGCAAGACCGGAGTAATCGAAAGGATCAGCAGCAAAAAGGCCAGGCCGATGTATTTCTTGTATTCAACTTTGAAAAACCAACCTAAATGTTTATAGGCTTCTTTCAAGTTCCTCACCCCGCTTTGGAATGTTTATTTATCAGTCTTGGCCAACCACGGCGTAATGGACATAAATGTTTTCACAAGCCGCAAGCATCGTTGTTAAATTGGCCAGATTGGCGCTTGGCGTGTAGATGTAATTTAACTTCGTGCACCAGCTAAACACGTGTTTGCCAAGCGACATGACGCTGCTCGGCACCACGATGGAAGTCAGTTTGCTGTTACCCCAGAAACCCCAAGCCCCAATGGTTGTGACCGTTGATTCCAAAGTTATGCTGAGCATTCCGGTGCAGCCGCTGAAAGCCGCTTCGCCGATGACCGGCGTCGGTATGACGATCGAGGACAACATCGTGCAGGCATTGAAGGCCTCGGTGCCGATGGTTAAAACGGAGACCGGAATGTTGACCGAAGTCAGATAAACGCAGCCCGAGAAAGCTTGATTTCCGATGGCGGTGATGCCTTCCGGAATGGTAACGCCGGTTATGTCATCGTTGTTCAGAAAAGCTCCGTCCCCGATGGTGGTCACCGGAAGACCGTTGTAAGTTGCCATGATGACAACTTCCGGGCTGGTTCCGTCATATCCGCTCACCGAGTAAGTTTCCCCTTCGAGAACGTAGATGACGCCCAGATCATCCTGGTCATACAAGGCCGTGACACTCAGGTCCCGGGTCACATCCAAGAAATCCTGATTCCAGCCCAGAAAGATATATCCTTCCCGAACCGGATCGGCGGGAGCAGCGGCATCCGCTCCGTATTCCACCGTTTCGGTCTTGAGAATCGTTTCGTCATGATCAAAAAAGGTAACTTGATAAACATTGATGGCATATAAAGCGTTGACGGTCAAATCGCCTTTTACATCGTTAAAGCCAATGTCCCAGCCGGTAAAAACATGACCCAAAACGGCGGTCGGGACCGGAGCGACGGCGGCTTCCCCATACGCGACCTCCTGAGTTTCGATGACCGTGCCATCAAAGGCTTTGAAGGTCACGGTAAACATTAAGCTCTCCCACTTGGCAAAAAGAGTCAGATCCTTTTCGATGAGGGATTGGTTGGTGTACTCGGCTTGGTTTTCGTCAAACCAGCCCAGAAAAACATAACCTTCCTTTTCGGGAGTCGGCAGGACCGAAATCGCCGTGCCTTCCAAGGCGGTCATCGGAGATATTTCTCCAGCTCCGCCGGTGTCGAAAGTTACGGTATATTCTTGGCTCTGGCATCCCGCCAGCGACAGCAATAAAGTAATGATGATAAGGGCAATACTTATTTTTTTCATACAAATCTTCCTGTGGCTCTAATTTTGAAAACTTTAATCATTATACTATGAATGAGGATTTTTTTCAAACGTTTTGTCCCGTTTCTAAGATAAATAAAAATGATCCCGTCTTAAGTACCGATCTGACCTGATTCGCAGCTCAGTATTGGATATAGGTACTTAAGACGGGATCGGTCTTATTATAACAAATTTCTTTGGTTTTTTCAAGTCTCGGCCTTTTCGCGCAGTTTCTGAAAAAATTCTTTCATCATGGTGCTGATTTCAACTTCATCAAGTCCCGAAGTCGCTTCAATTTGATGATTGAACCGGGTTTCTTTCGAAAGATCCATGATGCTTCCCAAAACCCCGAACTTCGGCTCTTTGGCTCCGTAAACGACCCGTTTGATCCGGGCTTGAAAAATGGCTCCGGTGCACATTAGGCAAGGTTCCAAAGTAACGTAAAGCGTGGCGTCGTCCAAAAAACTCCGGCCCGTTTTTTTACAGGCCTTGTTGATGGCGATGATCTCCGCGTGCGCCAAAGCGCTCTTCTTGGCCACTCGCTGATTGTAGGCTCGGGCGATGACATGACCGTCTAACTCGATCACGCACCCGACCGGAACTTCATTTTTGCCTGCGGCGATCTTGGCTTGCCTGATCGCTTCTTTCATGAAAGTCAAATCATTTCCCATTCGGTTTTCCGGGGACAACATGGCAATGGCGGCACCGCGCCTCATATTGTTCCTGCGCTCCGACCAAGATGATCGGATCCGTGTAATTGGCCGGTTTTCCGTTGATGATCCTTTGCGTCCTCGTCGCCGGGGCGCCGCAAACCTGGCAGATGGCGTCCAGTTTGGTGACGAATTCCGCTCTCGCCAAAAGATCGGGCATGACTCCGAACGGTTCGCCGCGGAAATCTTTGTCCAGCCCGGCCACGATCACCCGCACGCCGCGGTTGGCCAAATCTTCGCAGATGTCGATGAGGCCCCGAGACATGAACTGGGCTTCGTCGATGGCGATCGCGTAGGGCAATTTCGTTCCCAAATGTTCGTAAATTTCGCGCGGTTCGGTAATCGCGATGGATTTCGCCCGCCCGTTGTTGTGCGATACCACTTCGTTGCTGCTGTAGCGAGTATCGATCAGCGGTTTAAAAACGACCACGCTCTTCTTCGCGTAATCGATCCTTTTGATCCTTCGCAGCAGTTCTTCCGTTTTCCCGGCGAACATGCTGCCCGCGATCACTTCGATCCAACCATCTTTGACTTGTAAATCCATTTTACCATCTCCTTGAAAACATTATATAATATTCCGACCCGATTGGAAAGAATTTTTTTGCTTTTTTCCGGCCCCGGTTTCGCAAATTTTTCTTGACTTAAAAAACAAATTGGGGTATAATAACGAAGGTAACTTACTATAGGTTCAAATACTCTATGGCGGAAGGAGAAAAATATGAAAAAAGGAATTCATCCGAAATACAACACCGTAACGGTTGTTTGCACCACTTGTGGCAGCACCTTTGAAACCGGATCGGTTTTAAAAGAGATGCGGGTCGACACTTGCTCAAAATGTCATCCGTTCTACACCGGGCAGCAAAAGTTCATTCAAGCGGCTGGCCGGGTCGAAAGATTCAATAAACGCATGGCTCAAAAGCAAGAGCCAAGCCCAGACTCAAACAAATAAGTTTGAGTTTTTTTGTTCTTTTTTTCATTTTATTGGACATTCCAAATTAAAAATGTCCAATAAAAACTTATTTTAAATCTTTCATTGGACATTTTTTGCAAGAAATGGCTTAAAATCAAATAAAATCTTCAATACTCGATTACTTCAATAATTTATATCGTCTTCCTCTATTGTCGCCTTCTGCACCTATCAGTCTCAGTTCCACCAACCGATTTAAATCTCGATAAGCGGATTTTAGGTCTCTCCCAGATTCTTTCGCATATTCTGTCTTTGTTGTGATTTTCCTCAGTTTCAAATATTGATAAGCAAAGAATTCATTCTCGTTCAAAGAAGAAAACACTCCATTAAGCGACTTTTGATAACTCTTAAAGGATCTATAAAAGGTTACAATTAAATTGGGGTTGTTAAACTCGATATTTGGGTTATACAGAGCCTTCTTCGAATCAAATAATAAATTTTTAAAGCATTCCATTCCCTTTCTGTTTCCTTCATAAAAATGTATTTTCGAAAACAAAAAAGATAGTTTTGGATTACGCTGCAAAGTTGGCGCAGAAAAGTCCCGTAACTGGTCAATTGAAATTGGCGGAGTTGGAGATCCGGGACTAAGTACCTCAATTTTGTCATTATCTATCGAAATTCGAATTTGGGCATCTTCTCTGCTATAATCCCGATGAATCACCGCATTTAAAACCGCTTCGCGTAAGGCTCTCAAAAGTGGTTCCGATCCGGTTAGCCCACTTACGACAAATTGGGAATTAACCACTGTTGAAAGCCATTGGAAAACTGCCTGAATCTCCAAGATCAACGGTCCAGAAAATGATTTGTTTGAACCGAAAGCAGAAGCTTTTATTTCGAATTGGGGGCATGTTTGGGAAGGAAATTTCCCAAACAGCAAAACTGCTGTTCGCGAAAAAGTATGAATGGCTTTTCCATTTTTCGACTCATTGTTTGTTATTCCGGAAATTTCCAAAAAATGCCAAAAATCCGGAGAATCATATTCGGTTTTTGAACCCGAAAGTTCAAAATATTTTTGAAAAGCATCTTTTGAAAAATCTGAATAAAAATCCATCTTCGGAACAATTACATCAAGGTAATGGACTTTCCCGTTTTCTTTTTGTTTTGTGTCCTCAAAATAAGCCCGCAAAGAAGCATCATCCAGAAAAGCTCGATTTTCATTAATTATTTCTTCTTGAAGGTCCTTGTCAAACATTTCAACTGCTATTCCATTATCCAATAAATACTCGTGTCCTTTTCCCGAGACAGAGGGATGAGGGTCTTGTATTCCCATGTATACTTTTTTAATCCGTGCATTAACTATTCTTTCGGCGCAGGGAAGTTTTCCTTCTCCACGTGAATTGGGCGCACACGGTTCCAAAGTTGCAAACAAAATTGCTTCCTCAAGCTTCCTTGTTCGAAGTTTCTTATCAATTAGAGTGTATTCAGCATGATCGCCGGATCGAAATTCCCCCCGATATGCGGATTCCATTGTACCATCATCAAAAAGAATAACCGCACCAACTTTTGGGGGAACCTTTCCGTCTTTCCTTTTTTCACAGCTTGACTGTTTCATGACATTTACCGCCAATGTCATGGCTTCTCGGATCTTTTTCTGATCATTAATCATCAATCTTTCCCCCTTCCAAATTATTCCAATTGTTTTCAATTTGGATTATAACATAATAGCAAAAATAAAGAAATCTTTTTTAAAATTAAAAACTCACAATTTTCGGAAATTTCCCATAGATATTTATGTTTCTCAAAACTTTTTTCGTTTCTCAGTCTTAGAAATTTGTTAAACCGGATTTTTTAAACCTTCCGAACGGATTTATCATAATCCGCCGCGACCCATTTCTTGCCCTTTTGAATGATCTGGTGTCCCTCTTGCTCCAACCGGCGTTTGTGTTCGGCGATCCCGCCCGGGAACCGCTCGTTCAGTTCGCCCTTTTTCTTTAAAGTCCGCCAATAAGGGGTGATGTCGTCCGACCCCTGCTTCATTCTTTTCGCGAAGGCATGAGCCGCCGAATTGGCAAAGATGCGGGCGGACATTCCCGCCGTTTCGTCGGCTCCGTGCTTTCGGGCCAGATAAAGGTTGATCTCCTCATAGGTGATCAGTTGACCGGGTCCGGCCAGGCGCATCGCTTCGTCGTATTCCAGAGGCGAAGGAAGAATGACTTTTCGGCCTTCATTTTCTTCGATCCGCGGAAAACCCTTGGTTCCCCGAAGCATTTCCTCATCAGTTTTTCCCATTGGTCCGTTCTTTCGCTTAAAAAAACTCCCGTAAAAATTACGGGAGCATTTTTCTTAAAATTTGACTTTCGGAGCTTCTCTTTGCGCTTCTTCAACGACTTGGAAGAATTGCGCGGCCTTGAAACCAAACAGGTTCGCGATGATGTTGCTCGGGAACAATTCGATTTTGTTATTGTAAGCCAAAACGGTGTCATTGTAAAATTGCCGGCTGAACGAGATCTTGTCTTCGGTGTCTTTCAGTTGCGCCATCATGTCCTGGAAACTGACATTGGCTTTCAGTTCCGGATATTGTTCCGAAACCATGAGCAACCGGCTTAAGGTTCCGCCCAAAGTAGCGTTGGCTTGCGCCATCTGTTCGACGTTTCCGCTTTGTTGGCCTTGGGCATACAAGCCGCGGGCTTTCGCGAATTCTTCAAAAATTCCCTTTTCCAAACTAGCATAGCCTTTGACGGTCTCGGCC
>CAYQUB010000002.1:0-24684 GCA_964420625.1 uncultured Bacteroidales bacterium
CCTTGATCACGGTTTTGACCGGCTGACCGGCTTGGTACCCAACAAAACGCCATTCATTTCCGGATTTCGTATATTTGAAATAAAGTCCGGTGGCCGCTTGCAAAGTATAGTGGTATTTTCTCAATATATATAACATCCCAACTTTCAAATTTAACGGGAAAACATCTTCATTCTTTATTTTTCTCAAAAGTCTTTTCACGAATTCCGCGTCCCGATGACTCATCTTTTCTTCTTCTTCCAATAAATTACCGATGAAGTCGGTGATGATGATCAGCGGATGACCCAAAGCCGAATTGGGATCCGGGCGGTAATCGCCGATGAACCGTCCGTCTTTGTAAACTTTTACCAAATCGAAGTTGGTGGCAATGACGGCCTGCTTAAGCAAAGATCCCGGGTATTCGCCCGAATTCAGGCTGGTCAATACTTCCAGGACCGGTTTTGCTTCACCCTGGCTCGCATAAACATGTCCGGCCGGCTTAAAAAGACGGAACATGTCCAGCACGCCGTGATAACAAATCTTATCCCCGCTTCCGAATTCATTATGGGTATTGTAGTCACTCATGCACCAGCCGATGGTCCCGGAGATGTTCGGATCTTGGGCGGCGGCTTCAATGACGCGGTAATGCCTCAGGGCCTGTTCCAGGCGATGGGGCTCATCGTCGTATTTTTTGGTCGGAAACATGTGGCCGTTATGTTCGGTCACCAGATACGGAACGTTCTTCTTGACCCGATGGGGTTTTTCCAGAACCGCTTTTCCGCCCGCGTGAGTAAAATCATTGTAAGTATAAACATCCTCGAAAAACTGGCTGTGCCTGATGCAGCGGACGCCGCCGGTTTGTCTGGTGTCATCCAGGCTTCTGGCCAAAGCATTGGCGGCTTTATAAAGAGGTTCGCAATCATCGGATTCGTTGATCCGGACGCCCCAAAGAATGATCGAGGGATGGTGCCGGTCGCGTTCGATCATCGAGGCAACATTGTTCAAAACATTGGTTCGGAATTGATCTTCTCCGATATGCTGCCAGCCCGGGATCTCCTCAAAGACCAAAAGCCCGATTTCGTCGCAGCGATCAAGAAAATGTCTGGAGACCGGATAATGCGAAGTCCGGACGATGTTGACCCCCAGCTCAAATTTCAAAAGGTCCGCGTCTTTGATCTGCGCGCTTTTGGGCATGGCATATCCGACGTAAGGATAGCTCTGATGGCGGTTCAGCCCGCGCAGTTTCAGCGGTTGGTTATTGAGAAAAAAGCCGTTCTTCGCAAATTCCGCTTTTCGGAATCCGAACCGGATGGTCTTCTCGTCTTTTTCCTCCCCGTCTTGGATGAGCGTCACTTTGATGTCATACAGATGCGGATCATTGATGTCCCAAAGACGCAAATCAGAAACCAAACATTCGGCGAAAGCTTTCCCGTCTTTTACCGGATAGCGGTTTTGAAACTTCAGGTCGGATCCGTCGCGAAGTTCCACCAAGATCTGGCCGTCTTGCGCCGAAGCGGTGACGGCGCAGGAAAAGCCCTGGTTGATCCCGAAGGATTTCACGGCCAGGTCATCCAAATGTTCCGGTTCCAAAATCTCCATCTGCACTTCGCGGTAAATTCCCCCGTATCCCAGGAAATCCGCGAAGCCCCCAAACGGAGGGATGTTGGGGTTTTCGGAATCGTCGGCCACGACGGTCAGATAATTGTCTTCCCCGAATTTCAAAAAAGCACTCAGATCGGCGGTGAATTCGGTATATCCGCCTTCATGCCTGAGAACGAACTTTCCGTTCAGATAAACATCGGCGGCATGGGCAACGCCTTCAAACCGGATACGGACGATCTTGCCTTCAAATTCTTTTTTCGCATTTATGATCTTTACATAGGTGCAGGGCCCGAAAACCGGCGGTTCGTCCAGATAATTAAACGGCCGAACATGGCCGGGATGGGGAATGTCGACCAAAACAAAGCCGCTTTGATCCCGGAAATCTTCCAGATGCTTTTCGTTAAAGGTCTCGGAAAACCACCAATTGAAATTAAGATTTTCGATTATTCGCATATGATCACCCGTGGTCAATTATAACACCAACCCGAAGGATTTCCAAGCACAAAATGCGGCGCCGCCGCTTTTCGTTTTGAAAAAACCAAAAACCGCCGATTAGTTTTCGGCGGTTCTCATTTAGGCAACAAAGCTTTATAGACATCGCTTTTGGACAGGTTCCGGTCTTTGGCGACTTTCTTCATGGCTTCCTTGGGATCGGGGTCTAGCTTGAGATAATGCTTATAATGCTCCTCGATGGAAAGCTTTCCCAGCTCGGTCTGCATCTGGCCCCTTTCCGCGCCTTTGACAACGATCACCATCTCGCCCTTGAGTTCCAAATCGGCCGCGCTGATGGCTCCCAAGTCACCCCGAAGGTACTCTTCGAATTTCTTGGTCAGTTCGCGGGCAATGACGGCGGGACGGTTTCCGAACACGGAAAACAGATCCGCCAAAGTAACCGCCAGACGATGGGGCGCTTCATAGAAAATCAAGGTTTCCGGACGGTCGGCCAAACTTTGCAGTTCTTTGATCCGGGCCGTCTGGCGGCGGTTCAAGAACCCAACGAAAGTAAAGTTCTCGCACGGGAGGCCTGATCCGACCAAAGCCGTCAGCGTCGCCGAAGCCCCGGGAAGGGCAATGACATTGATCCCGGCGGCGATGGCTTTTTTGGTGATCAGATAACCAGGGTCGCTGATCGAAGGCATGCCCGCGTCGCTGACCATGGCAATGCTGTGGCCGTTTTGAAGCAGGGCCAGAATCTCATCGGCTTGCGTATCTTCATTGAAGATGTGATAGCTTTGCAAAGGGGTATTTATTTTAAAGTGACTAAGCAGAACCTTAGTCACTCGGGTGTCTTCCGCGAACACGCAATCAACGCTTTTCAAGGTTTCGACGGCCCGGAAAGTCATGTCATCGAAATTCCCGATCGGGGTCGGGACCAGATAAAGCGTCGGTCCGGAAGAAAAATTGGATTTTTGAATGATCATTCGGAAATGGTCCTCTTGGCCCGTTCCCGAAGATCCCGTTCCGAATAAACGACTTTCATCAGTTCGGATTTCTTTTTGTTCGGGATGGCCCATTTGTTTTGGATGTCCTCGAGCAAGAAATGCTCTTCGACGCTGTAGAACTCGTCATACAAAAACGATGAGATCAAATTCATGAAGACGATGTTTTTGGTCGGAACCGGTTTTTTGGAAAAATAATCGACCAGTTTGTCTTTGGAGAGCGAACTCTTCCGATACTTCAGGATGTCCTCGCCGATCTCGTATTTCAGCCGGTTGATGATCTGCATTTCGGTTTCGGTCGTATCGCCGTCAACGGCGACGATGATGGCCAGCAGATCAATGAAATAATACTTTTCTTCCCGGGACAGTAAACTTAAAAACATATTCCTCAGCTCCTTTGCTTTCGTGATTTTATTATATCACAGTCAATCTTTGTTTGGCTATTTCTTTTTAAAATTGAAGATGGCCAAAGCTTCGTCGGTATAGGTCTCGTCCGCGTTAAGGACATAGAACGGTTTTTCGACCGTAACGTCGTCCTTTTGGTTCTGTTTGGCTTCAAACAGAAACAGCAGCGCGGATTCGGAATCGGTCCGCGGATAAACGAAACGCATCCGCTTCAGCCCGAAATTGTATTTTTTTAAAAGCAGGGCGATCTCCGATAACCGCTCGCAGCGATGGACCATGTACAATGCCCCTTTGGTCCGGAGCAGTTTCATGGCTTCGGCGATGATCTGCTCGAGGTTGATCGTCATTTCATGGCGGGCGATGGTCAATTGATCGCTTTTGTTCACCAAACTGTCGGGATGGTATTTGAAATACGGCGGATTGGAAGTCACGATGTCAAAAACATTGGCGCCGACGGTTTTGTGAATGTTGATGATGTTGTCATTGAGGATCTTGATCTGGTTTTGAAAACCGTTCATTTCCACGCTTTTGACCGCCAGCTCATAGGTTTCCGGCTGCAGCTCGACGCCGATGATCTCGGAGGCGGTCTTCAGGGTCAGAAACAAAGGGATCGGGGCGTTTCCGCATCCCAGGTCGATGATCTTCTTGGTCTTTTTCCCGGTTTTTACGAAACTCGCCAGGAGCATCGAATCCAGGGTAAAACTGAACATATCTTCTTTTTGCCATATCTTGATGTTTTCGTAACCGAGCAGTTCATGCTTCATTTCCATTGTTGTTTTCCACAATCTCGTCGGTCAGATCTTCCGGCTTGACGTCCTCATGATGCGTGCTCAGTTTGACCAGATCTTTGGCCGGCCAGACTTCGATGTTTTCGCCGTTGATGGTTTTGACGATCTCGCGCAGCAGATCCACGCCGACGACCCGGCAGGCCTCGCAATTCGGGGATTTAACCATGTCTCCGACCAACGGGATCCGGGCCCGGAGTTCCTGGTAAGTCAGATTCTCGTAAGCGATGCAGCACATCAGCTTTCCGCACAGTCCCGCGACTTTCGAAGCGCTCAGGGTCATGCCCTGATCCTTGGCCATTTTCATGGTCACCAGATCGAATTCGCGCAGATGGCGGGTGCAGCAGCATTCGCGGCCGCAAGTCCCGATCCCGCCGATGAACTTGGCGCCTTCGCGGGGACCAACCTGACGGAGTTCGATCCGGATCTTGAATTCCGCGGCCAAGTCTTTCAGAAGTTCCCGGAAGTCGACCCGGCCTTCGGCGGTATAGTAAAAGATGATCTTCTGGCGATCGATGGTATATTCGCAATCCAAAAGCTTCATTTGCAATTTGTTTCTTCTGACGATCTGCACGCAGGTCTCCAGAGATTTTTTGGCCCGTTCCTGATTCTCCGCGTAAGCGGCCAAATCGGCTTTGGTGGCGATCCTAACGATCGGTTTGATCTCCCGTTCGATCTCGGCGTCGTCGACTTCCCGCGCTTCGGAAATGACAGTCCCGAGTTCATATCCCCGCACCGTTTCCACGACCACTTTCTCATGGAGTTTGACGGTCAGGGGAAAGGGATTGAACCAATATATTTTTCCGACTTCCTTGAAGCCGATGCCTACTACCTTTATCATGTGTTCTTCACGCTTTCATTAGGTTTTTTAGTTCCACGAACATCTGCGCATACATCAGTTCGAGATTGACGTTGTATTTGATTCTTTGTTTGAATTTCAAAAGGGTTTCAAGTTCCGAGATCACTTTGTCATGGCTGGTGGCCATGAACTCCCCAACGACCTGCATGGTCGCCCGATACGATATCCGGTCCATCTGGTCGGTCACAAAATAAAGTTTGTCATTGCAAAGGGAAACCAGCAGATCCAAAAACAGCTGGTGATATCTCCGGTCCGGTTCTCTGAGCAGACATTCGCCTTCCGAAAACATCGTCAGAAGCGGCGGAACATCCCCGTGAACGCAGCTGATCCCGACTTTTTTCGCCAGTTCGAAGATCGGGAGGATCTTCTCGTCCCGAAGCAGTTCGGTTACTTCTTCGGCGCTGTTCGAAAGATTGGCGAAGACCCGGGCGGTTTCTTCTTCAAAGCCGCGGGCGATCAGATCGGCGGCCACGGTTTCGGCCGGAAGCCGGTCAAAAGATATGATCTGGGCTCGGGAGCGGATCGTGGAAATGACGGCATCGATGTTCTCGGTGGTCATGATGACATAGTTCTCGCCGCCGAGATCTTCAAGGATCTTCAGAAGCGAATTGGCGGCGCTCGGGTTGGCTTTGTCTATCTCGTCGATGATGTAGATCCGGCGTCCTTCCGCCAGGGCGGTCAGCGAGAATTCTTTCTGGAGCGCTTCCGCCTGTTCTTTTTTGATCATGCCGTTATCCGGAGTCAGAAGAAAAACGCTGGGATGGACTCCTTTTAAAACTTTCTTGCAATTGTCACATTGCAAACAAGGTTTCTTTTCCCCGTCGCAAAGCATCATGGCCGCGAAATAATGAGCCGCCTCGAGTTTGGACGTCCCTTTCACTCCCTCAAACAAATACGTATGGACGAAACGGTCTTTCTTCAAACTGTTTTGGAAAAGTTTGACGACTTTTTTTTGATTTTTGAACAATGCTTCAAAATTCATGCCCGTTCCTCCTTGCATACTATGCATTATACCAAAAAAACCGCCGAAACACAACATAAAGCATGATTTTTAGGGCCGATTGCTTTTGGTGTTTACCTTGGTCAATTACCCGTTCGTCGGTTTTTTAAAATCCATTTTAACATATGATTGCATTATTTTAGATATTTGTTATAATTATCTCGGAAAGCAAAGGAGATAATGTATGGCAAAATTTTGTAGCAACTGCGGAGCCGAATTAAGCGAAGACCAAGAAGTCTGTCTGAAATGCGGCGTTTTGGTTGGAGGTAAAGCCAAGAAAGATCCGTTCGCAGCCACCGCTCCCAACGGCAAGAGCAAAATGGTCGCCGGTTTATTCGGGATCCTGCTCGGCGGTTTCGGAATTCACAAATTCTATTTGGGCCAAACCGGATTGGGAGTCGTCTATCTGCTGTTCTGCTGGACCACGATTCCTTCCATCATCGGCTTAATCGAAGGCATCTTGCTTTTGACGATGACCGACGCGGAATTCATCGAAAAATACGGCAAGAACTGACATCAAAAAAAATCAGAAATCATTCTGATTTTTTTTATTGGGCGTTAAGCCGTTTTTGAATGATGCCCATGATCTCGGCGCCGATGGCTTCAACGTCCCGGTTTCCGTCAATGGTGACGATCCGGTCGGGAAACATTTTCGCGACTTCCTGATAGCCTTCGCGGACAAGCCGGTGAAAATCGTCTTTTTCCAGATCCAGGCGGTCAACGTCCCGGTGGGCTTTGGCGATCCGCTGCAGTCCGATGGCCGGATCGATGTCGATGAAAAAGGTCAGATCGGGTAGCAACCCTTCGGTGGCATACATGTTGAGGTCATAGACGGCTTTGATCCCCAGATTCCGGGCATGGCCCTGATAAGCCAAGGATGAATCGATGAACCGGTCGCAGAGGACGACCTTCCCTTTTCTTAGGTTCGGAAGGATGACTTCGGTCAGATGCTGCCGCCGGCTGGCCGCGTAAAGCAGGGCTTCGGTTCGAAAGTCCATGGCTACATTATCAACATTCAGAATGATCCGGCGAATCTCTTCGGCGATCTTGCTGCCCCCCGGTTCGCGGGTCTTTACGACCGGGTAACCCAGGCCGGACAGTTCGCTCATCAGCCGGTTGATCACCGTCGTTTTCCCGCTGCCTTCTCCGCCTTCAAAAGTAATGAACATGCTCATAAAGAACCTCGCGATCTTTTAATATTTTCCATGGTTCATTATCTCATATTTCTTCAAAAAAAGAAATAGTTTTCCTCCCGAAGACCCAAAATGAAAAAATTAAAACTGCTGATTTATTTTTCGTTGTCCTTGTTATATATTTTGAATTGTGTTAAAATATCCGCAGGTGGTGATGTCATGCGCGTCAATGTCAACAATTTATCTTTTGCCTACACCCAGAAGATCGTTCTCAACAAGCTTAATTTCAAACTTGAAGACGGCGAGTTTCTGACCATCATCGGCCGAAACGGTTCGGGTAAAAGCACCTTCATCAAATGCCTGCTGAAGATCCTGAAAGTCAGTGACAACTCCATCTTTTTGGACGACGCGGACATCAACGGCATCCGGAAATTCCAAAACGTCGGATACGTCCCCCAAAGGATCGAATTCAGTTACGAATTCCCGATCACCGTCTCCGAAGTCCTGACCTCTTCGTATCTCAAACGCAAAGACGCTTATTACACCTCCGTCATCAACTCCCTGGACATCAACCAGTTTTACCGCGATAACATCAATACGCTTTCGGGCGGGCAGCTCCAGCGGATCTTCATCGCCCGGGCCCTGCTCAATAATCCGAAACTGCTGATCATGGACGAACCGACCGTCGGCGTCGATCAGGAGAACATCAAAGCCCTGGTCAAGATCCTCGGCGACCTGAAAGCCCGCGGGGTCACGATCATCATCTCCACTCACGAAGTTGATTTTGTCCGCGAACTGACCGATTACGTCCTCGCCATGAGCGAACTGGGCGATTATAAATTCATGGAGGCTGACCAATGGCAATGATCATCCTCACCAACATCTTTCAGAGTCTCATCGATTCGCCGTTTTACCGTTATGCTTTCTTCGCCGGCATCTGCATCGGGGTCTTGGCCCCGCTGATCGGAACCGTCGTCGTCATCCGCCGTCTGTCTTTCATTGCCGACACCCTCAGCCACTTCAGTCTGGCCGGCGTGGCCATCGGCGTCTTCCTCTCGAAACTGATCAATTCCGATTTCTTCGCTTTCGACCCGATCCTCATGGGCGTGGTCTTCAGCGTCGCGGGAACGTTCATCATTGAAAAACTGCGCGGTTTTTACAAAAATTACAAGGAATTGTCCATGCCGATCCTGATGAGTTTCGGAGTCGCCTTAAGCGGGCTGTTCATTTATCTGACCCCCGGTATTTCCACGAACTGGACGACCGGACTGTTGTTCGGGTCGATCTACAGCATCAGCGGCCAAGACATCATCATGATCGTGTCTTTGAGCGCCGCCGTCATCATCCTGGCCATCGTTTTTTACAAAAAGATCGTTTGCCTGTGCTTTGATGAAATCTATGCCCGGGTCTCGGGGATCAACGTCAAATTCATTCAATTGGGCATCACCGTCGTTTTGGCCCTCGTCATCTCGATTTTCATCGATCTGGTCGGGGTTCTGCTCATTTCGTCTTTGATGATCATTCCGGTCGCGGCCGCGATCCTGGTCGGCGACTCTTTCAAAAACACCATCGTGTCCTCGATCATTTTCTCGGAGATCTCGGTCATTTTCGGATTCTCGTTCAGCTATTACCTGAACCTGCCGACCGGTTCCACCATCGTCTTATTCAACATTGCCATCCTGCTCCTGATCATGGTTTTCTCGCGGATCCGAAAGACCCGTTACACCCGCGAAGAAACCGAAGAAGGGAACAGCAAAAAAACCGAATGAAGCTTGATTCTAAGTCAAGAGTTCTCATTCGGTTTTTATTGTGCTTTCCGAAGGGTTCGGATCAAATTTCGAGTCATCCGGGTAAATCACCGAAACGAGATACAAACCGGACGAAGGCAGGATTTTAGGCGAAAATACCCGGTTTTTTTGGTCCATGATGAACTTTAACTGTTCCAAGGTGATTTTATTCCTGCCTACTTCCAGCGCCATGGCAACCAAAATTCTAACCATGTTGTGCATGAAACCCGAACCGCGGATCTTGATGGTCAGAAGCGTTCCTTTTTCTTCGAATTCGATCGACTGGATCTCCCGAACCGTGTCGGTCAGGCTTTTGTTTTTCGTGAAGGAACGAAAGTCGTGGACCCCCAGAAATTGCATCATGGCCGTCTTGAAAAGCGGCAGATCATGGCGGTAATGGCAGAAGAAACGGTAATTCTTTTGGAACGGATCGTATTCCCCGAAGTCGATCAGATAATGGTATTCTTTGGAGACGGCGCTAAAGCGGGCATGGAATTCCCGGCTCACTTTTTCGACTTTGGTTACATAAGCATCCTTCGGAAGCCGGGTATTGATGGCGTTTCGCATGTTTTCTTCCGCCATGTCAATGTCTGAATCAAAATGGAACACCTGTCCGTAGGCATGAACGCCGGTATCGGTCCTTCCGGAGGCGTAAACCTTGGTTTTTACTTTGTTTATGGTCAGCAAAACGGTTTCCAGTTCTTCCTGAACCGTCCGCAAGCCTTTCTTTTGGGTCTGAAATCCGTGAAAATTGGTGCCGTCATAGGCTGCCGTGCATTTATACCGCATACAGTCCCGACACTTTCAGATAGATCAGGCCCCCGAAGACCATCATCGTCACGATCAGAACCAGAGCATCCGCCAAACGGTAGCGGAGCAGGTTGATGCTGGTCCGGGCGGCTTCGGGAATGTATCCGCGCGCTTCCATCGCATCGGCGAGGTCGCCCGCGCGTTTATATGAGATGACGAACATCGGCACCAAAAGCGAGACGATCTGGGTGATTTTGTCTTTGAATTTGCTTTCTTTGAAATCAACGCCCCGGGACGCCTGCGCTTTCAGGATCTTCTCGGCTTCGTTCAGCAGCGTCGGAATGAACCGCAGGGAAATCGAGATCATCATGGTCATGACGCTGACGTTGATCTTGAGCTTTTTCAGCGGTTTGGCCAAAGCCTCCAAACCATTGTTCAGTTCGGTCGGTTTGGTAGTCAGCGTCAAAAGCGAAGAAATGAAAATGAGCGATACGATCCGGGTGATGATGATCAGGGAATTGAAGATCCCGTCTTGATAAAGGGTCAGATCATAGTTGACGAAAACGAACCCAAACTTCAGGTAATACTGAAGCAGAAATCCGCCCGCGACAACAAACAAAAACAGAAAGAACCGGAATTTCCGGATTATTTTTTTGGAAAGAAAATACAAGACGAATAAAACGGCGATGATCAGCGAATTGATCAAGTTAAGCTGAAGCGGCAACGAATACGCCACCGTTCCCTTGCTTAAGATGACTTGGAAGATCACGGAAATGAACAAAAGCATCGCGACCATTTTGAGACTGGCCAGGAATTTGGAAAACGGGATCCGGCTGGACAGGATCAAAACCAGCGTCAGCCCAAACGCGATCAGCAGGCCTTTCAGCCCTTCGATGAGGAACAGCGAAACGATGATCAGAAACATCGAGATGATCTTGGTGCGCGGATCCAGCCGATGCAGCCAGGAATCGGAGTTGTAATACTGCCCGAAAACGACTTTACTGTTCATCGGTTTCACCGAATTTCCTGACGATCTCCGCGTAGGCGTCTTGGACCGAATGTTGGTTAACATCCAATCCGACTTTGAATTTTGCTTCCATTTGGCGCAAAATCTTCACGGTGTTCGGATAATTGAGATTGTATCTCCCCAAAAGATCATTCATCGCGAACAAGGCCTTTTTGTCACCGTCGTAAACGATGCGGCCTTCATTCAGCACGATGATCCGTTTGGCGTATTTGGAGGCGACTTCCATGTCATGAGTGATGATGATGATCGTTTTGTTCAAAGTTTCATTTAGATTTTTAAGAAACTTCAGCAGTTCGTCTTTTCCGAGCGGATCCAACCCGACCGTCGGTTCATCGAGAATGAGGACGTCGGGATTGGTGGCAAGAATGCTGGCGATGGCGACTTTGCGAAGCTGGCCTCCGGAAAGCGTGAACGGGCTGCGATCCAAAAGGCCGGTGATGCCCATGACTTCGGCGGCTTCTTCGGCTCTTTGTTCCAGATCCTTCATTCGGAAATTCTTTGGGCCGAAGGCGATCTCCTTGGCTACCGTTTCCTCAAAGACCTGATATTCCGGAAACTGAAAGACCAAACCGATTTTTTCGCGGATCGGTTTAAGTTTCAGAGTTGGGGTGACGGTTTTCCCGAGCAGCTCCAATGTTCCCTTTGAAGGCAGAAGCAAAGCATTCATCATCTGGACCAGCGTCGACTTCCCGCTTCCGGTATGGCCGACCAAAGCAATGAATTCATTGGCGGTCTCGATGTTCAGATCAATGTCCTCGAGCACAAAGCGGACCGCTTTTTTCTTTCGAGGACGGTAATATGCGAATGCTACTTTTGAAAAGACAATTCCCATAGTAATTCCTCGATTTCTTTTTTATGATTCAGTTTGGGATTTTTCTCGATCAGTTCGATCAGTTTCATGCTTTCCAGGATGTCCAGCGAGCTGGATTTAAGCAGTTCTTTTTGCATGAAAACGGCTTTCGGGACGTCATTCATGACAATGCGGCCATCAGCCAGAACAATGACCCGGTCGGCATAGATCGCTTCGTCCAGGTTGTGAGTGATGGAAATGATGGTTTTTCGGCCTTTCAGTTCTTTGATGACGTCGTTGACTTCTTTGACCCCTTTCGGATCAAGCATCGAAGTCGCCTCATCAAAGATGATGATGTCCGGATCGGTCGCCAAAACCCCGGCCAGGGCCACCCGCTGTTTTTCTCCGCCGGAAAGATTCTCCGGATTGTAATCCAAAAAGTTTTCCATTTTAACCAGTTGCGAATATCGGTCGATGAGTTCCAGCATGGTCCGTCTTTCGATCTGCCGGTTCTCCAGCCCAAAAGCGATGTCATCGCGAACGGTGACCCCCACGAACTGATTGTCCGGATTCTGAAAAACGATCCCGATCCGCTGGCGCAGGTCATTGACCGTCTTTTCGTTCAGGACAATCCCGCCGATGCTGATCTCTCCGGAATCGACCGGAAGCAAGCCGGTCAAAAGTTTGGCGATCGTCGACTTTCCGCTCCCGTTATGGCCGATCATGCAGACAAACTCGCCTTTTTCGATGGAAAAGGAAACATCCTTGACCACGGGTTCATTCGGCCGGTATGAAAAATTGATGTGTTCGGCTTTTATCATTTTATACCTCGATGATTATTTCGTTGGTGACCAAACGAACCATGATCCCGTTGGTGCAGACGATCGGCTGCGGATAAGACCGTTTCAGTTTCATCAGCAGACAGTATTTGTTTTTGCAGTTGGCTTCGTCCATTTCGATCAAATCGCTGGTGATGTGTACGGTGTTGAGGATCTCGGCTTCCGAAGCGATCGGAAAATGGGTGACCGCATCCCCGACTTTGACGCTCAGGATTTGATCGGCCGAAGTGATCTCGACAAGGATGTCGGTATCTTCTTTCAACTCCGTTGAATACACCACCGTGTTTCGGTAAGTGATCTCGACCAGCAGATCATCGCTTAAGCTGAGGTTGGAGAAGTAAAAGGTGTAGAGAATTATTGAAAAAGCAAACACGATCAGGATGATTAAGATGTCAACTTTTTTCATATCCTTTACCTCGGCATTGCGTTATTTTACCATTTTTTTTCATTATTTACAAGTAATAAGGGAAACCTGAGGTTGCTAAAGAAAAAACTTCCAGACTTACTCTCCACAACCTTCTTGTTCGTATCCCGATTTATGAATTTCTAAATTGCATCCATTCCTCGTTTTTCCGTGTTTCCAAAAAAATATCAGGTTTAGTATTGAAAATGAAAAATGAGCGCTGTCAAGGCAACGCTCAAAAATATTTCCTATACTTTCTTTTCTTGTCTTTCCCGATCCTTGATCTTATAGATCTCTTCAACCGCGAACTGCAGTTTGGTGACCACGTTTTTTTTGGTCAGCGGGAACAAATAGAAAGTATCTTCCAATGTGGACAGATCGATGCAATCCCCTTTACCGAAATAATCAAATTCGATGTGCGCCGCATACATCGACAGCGGCGATTTCTCCAAAACAAACTTGTCTTCGTTTTCCAGTTTTTTCAAAACGAAGCCGTTGAGGGAATGGGTCAGGGTGGCTTCGCCCAAACGGATGTATCCTTTGGCGTTCGGAAGCGAATCGACCATTACCTGATCTTGGAAAAAGTATTCTCCGCTTTCAACCTGTTTTCGGACTTGCGCCCGTTCGAATTCAAACCAGTCCGGAATATGGGTAAACTCGGTTTCGCCTTCAACGGCTTTCAGTTCGCCCAGTTCGCTCATTTTCCAGCGCTTGTGACAATGTTCGCACCAGATCTCGTCCTTATCGGAATTCATTTCCGATTCGGTCAGGCAATGCGGACACTGATAGAGAATGTGGTGCAGCCCTTTGGCCCGGTTCGGAAAATCGATGATGACATTGTTTTCTTTTTGCCAGGCATATTCGTCGTAACGGAAGTTGTCATTGATCCGCTTGTTGATGTCTTCGACGCTGAGCTCCTCGAGTTCTTCCGGAGTGAAAAGCAAACTCATGGTCGCTTCGATTCTACATTTCCGTTTCTCCAGATTCCAAACCGGCTGAGACAGATAGTTGCCGTGCTGAAGGTACAAAACGATCGGAACTTTGTACATCTTGAACAGTTTTCCCAAAGAGTCCGGCAGGCCGGAGTTGGTCCCGGCGTAACTGTAGCGCGCTTCCGGATACAAGGCCAGAATGCTTTTGTGTTTCTCGAGCGAATATTTCATGTGTTTGATCAGACGGACGTCGTTGGTGAACTTCCGTTTGCATATGCATCCGACCTGACGAAGCAGCCATTCATTGATCAGAAATCCGTCGATGGCCACCACGTAATTGGCGCCATGAGGAAAAATGGCTTTGGTGGCGGATTTGAAATCCACGAAGGCCATGTGGTTGGACAAAAACAAATACGGCGGTTTGATGCCTTTCATGTTGATCTTGGTGATCTCCAGTTTTCGCTGCATAATTTCCGGAAAACTTAATAACCACGCCAGCGGGGTCAGGAACCGCCTTTGCTTGACCGGCTTTTTGGCCATGTCGAATTTTTTGGTTTCAGTTGCTTTTGTTTTCATGCTTTCCTCTTTTTTTAGGTTTATTATACATTGATTCTTTTCAAAAGACAAGCAGTATGAAGGGCCGCTTTCCCGGTCGGGCATTTACCGCCCAAAACAAAAACCCCAAGGATGAACCTCGGGGTTTAGTTTTACTCTACGAATTCGATAATTGCCATAGGCGCGGAATCGCCAAGACGCGGAACGAGTTTTAACACTCTTGTGTATCCGCCTTGGCGTTCTTTGTATCTCAAAGCGATGTCGGAAAACAGTTTTTGGACGGCGTATTGCTCTTTTTTCTCGTCAACGTATTCGAAACGGATGATCGAGGCAGCTTTGACGCGCGATGCCAAAGTGTTGGCTTTGCCAAGCGTAACCATTTTGTCCGCTAATCTTTGAAGTTCCTTGGCTTTATGATACGTTGTTTCAATCTTTTCGTTAATGATCAGGTCCGTAACCAAATCGCGAAGCAATGCTTGGCGTTTGGCGGAATCGCGGCCTAATCGACGATATCCTAATGCCATGTTAGTTTCCTCCTTCAGGAATAGTTTTTAGTTCAGGTCGTCGGATGAGTCATCATTCTCATCGTCAAAATCAGAATAATCATAATCGGTGTCATATGAACGGCGCAGATCAAGTCCGATTTCACGAAGCTTTTGAACGACTTCTTTGAGGGATTTGCGACCAAGATTTCTGACTCTCATCATTTCTTCTTCGGTCTTTTGAGACAATTCCCCGACGGTGTTGATGCCGGCGCGTTTCAGGCAGTTGTAAGAACGGACGGAGAGGTCGAGTTCTTCGATCTTTTTCTCCAGTTTCTTGTTGCTGACTTTTTCTTCGCGTTCATACATATAGTCTTGCTCGATGACCAGTTCATTCAATCCGGCGATGACGTTGAAATGCTCGATCAAAAATTTTGAAGCCAGCGATGCCGCATTGGCCGGGGTGACGGACCGGTTGGTCCGGATTTCCAGGGTCAGTTTGTCATAATCGACGTTTTCGTCGACCCGGGTCTTCTCGACATCATAACGAACTTTGGTAACGGGCGTGTAAATCGCATCAATGGCGATACGGCTGATGATGGTATTGCCGTTCTTATCCTTGCAAAACGCCTTGTTCTCTTCAGCTCCGACGTAGCCGATTCCTCGGCGGGCGAAAAGGGTCGCTTTGAACTTGGCATTTTTCTCAAGGGTGCAAATAACCTGTTGGGGATTGACGATGGTGAATTCGCTGCTGACTTGGAGGTCACCGGCGGTGATCACTCTTTCGCCTTCGGCGATGATACTCAGTTCGATTAATTCTTGCGGGTCGTTCGGCATCGGTTTAAACATTTGGTCTTCGGAAACCGTCAAGATGATGTTCTTCAAATTCAAAATAATCTCGGTGACATCCTCTTGGATTCCGTCGATGGCCATGAATTCATGTTCTACGCCTTCAATTTCGACGGCAACAATTGCAATTCCCGGCATTGATGACAATAAGACCCGACGAAGAGCATTTCCGAGCGTTGTGCCATATCCTCTTTCAAGAGGAAGAATGGTAAACTTTCCGTATCCTTCGGCTTCGTTACCTTCAACAATGGTTTGAGGTTTAATAAATTCGAATTTTCTCAATTCGTTTCCTCCTTAGTGTTTTTAATGTCTTTTATCCTCGAGGTCGTTTCGGTGGCCGGCATCCGTTGTGCGGGATCGGGGTCACGTCTTTGATGGATGTGATTTCCAATCCGGCGATTTGCAATGATCTGATGGCGGCTTCACGTCCCGGACCCGGTCCGCGGACGGAAACTTCGACTTTGATCATTCCCGAGGTAAGGGCGGCTTTGGCAGCGGCTTCCGAAGCCATGCCGGCCGCAAACGGAGTGGATTTCTTGCTTCCCTTGAATCCGAGGGCTCCGGCGCTGCTCCAGGCAACGGCGTTGCCGACCGCGTCGGTGATGGTAACGATGGTATTGTTGAAAGTAGAATGAATATGAGCTACGCCATTGGGTATATTCTTTCTGACTTTACGTTTTGTACGTACTTTTGTTTCAGCCATTATTGCGTTCTCCTTTTCTACTTCTTCTTATTGGCAACGGTCTTAGCCTTACCTTTGCGGGTACGGGCGTTGCACCGGGTGTTCTGACCGCGAACCGGCAATCCTTTACGGTGCCGAATGCCGCGATAGCATCCGATTTCCATTAATCTCTTGATGTTGAGGGCAATTTCACGGCGCAAATCGCCTTCGACTTTATAGGTTTCCACTTCTTTACGAATGGCTGCAAATTCTTCTTCGGTCAGATCCTTGACGCGTTTGTCCGGATTGACATTGGCTTTTTTCAAAATTTCGATTGCGGTTGGTCTTCCGATTCCATAAATGTACGTCAACGAAACATCGACGTGTTTGTCTCTCGGGATATCAACACCACTTATACGTGCCATTTACTCTGCACCTCCTCTTATCCTTGTCTCTGCTTGTGCTTAGGGTTGCTGCATATGATCATGACGCGCCCTTTGCGTTTGACCACTTTGCATTGGTCACAAATGGGTTTAACTGATGGTCTTACTTTCATTCTTGATTTCCTCCTAATTTTTGGAAAACTTACTTATGACGGTAAGTAATGCGGCCACGTGTTAAATCATATGGCGACAATTCGACAGTCACTCTATCACCCGGTAAAATGGTTATGAAATTCATACGGATTTTACCAGAAACGTGGGCCACGATTTCATGCCCGTTTTCCAACTTGACCTTAAAAACGGTGTTGGGAAGGGCATCCGTGACTGTTCCTTTTACTTCTATGACATCACTTTTGGACATTATTGATCCTCCTTGGTCAAAATCGTATATCCGGTTTCGGTTATGACGATCGAGTGCTCGAAATGAGCGCTGTCGCTGCCGTCGGATGTGACGGTAGTCCAATCATCCTTTAATACGCGAACGGCTGATTTTCCGACGTTGACCATCGGTTCGATGGCCAAAGTCATTCCCGGTTTCAGCAGCGGCCCGTGCCCGGCTTCCCCGTAATTGGGGATCATCGGTTCTTCGTGGAGTTTGGATCCGACGCCGTGTCCGGTAAAATCTTTGACGACACTGTATCCATGCGCCAGAACATGCTGTTCGATGGCATGGGAAATATCGGATAAACGATTATTGGGTTTGGCTTGTGCCAAACCGGCGTATAGGGAGTCTTCGGTGACCTTAAGCAAAGCTTGTCTTTGTTCGCTGATCGCTCCGACGCCATGTGTCATAGCGCTGTCGCCATGGTACCCTTTGTAACAGGCACCGATGTCGACAGAAATGATATCGCCTGATTTTAATTTGCTTTTTTTGCTCGGTATGCCATGAATGACGACGTTGTTTATCGAGGCGCATATGGATCCGGGAAAACCGCCGTAGCCCTTGAAGGATGGGGTAGCCCCATTCTCCAAGATGACCTTTTCGGCGATTTGGTCCAGTTCTTCGGTTGATATGCCGGGAACAATCGCTTCTCTGACCTTGCGATGGGTCAAAGCAACGATTCTTCCGGCTTCTTTCATCAACTCTATTTCTCTGGCGCTTTTAATGGTTATCATGAGT
Organism: uncultured Bacteroidales bacterium; assembly: GCA_964420625.1. Lineage (GTDB taxonomy): Bacteria > Bacillota_I > Bacilli_A > ML615J-28 > CAG-698 > UBA2253. The sequence continues at coordinate 17,839 of CAYQUB010000002.1, forward strand.
TTTAATTCCTCCCAAACGTTCTTGAATCAGCTTGAAAGTGTCTCCGACCGTGTCGGCTCCGCTAACGGAAACCAGCAGTCCGGCTCGCTCGTAATATTCCAATAAAGGCCTTGTTTGCGCATAGTAAACAGCCAGACGGTTCTTCACCGTTTCCGGATCGTCGTCTTTTCGCTGGTATAGCGGTCCGCCGCAGACATCGCACACGCCCTCGATTTTCGGGGGAATGTTTTTGACGTGATAAGTGGCGCCGCAGTTTTTGCATATTCTCCGGCCGCTGATCCTTTTGATCAAAACTTCATCGTCGGCTGCGATTTCGATCGCCGCGTCGAGTTTGAGGTTTCGCTCTTTGAGAATTGCGTCCAAGGCTTCCGCCTGAGCAATGGTTCTGGGAAATCCGTCCAGGAGAAATCCGCTTTGGCAGTCCGGTTGGCTGATTCGGTCTTTTACCATGTTGACGGTAACGGAATCAGGGACCAGTTCGCCTTTTTCGATGTATCCTTTAGCTAGTTTTCCCAAGGGCGTTCCAAGTTTGATCGCCTCGCGAAACATGTCGCCAGACGATATGTGGACCGCCCCGTAAGAATTTCTGATTAATGGCGCTTGACTGCCTTTCCCCGCGCCGGGGGGACCCATGATGATCAAATACATGCGTTAGCCTTTATTCGATGAAGCCGCGATATTGCTTCTCTTGGCTTTGGGTCTTTAACTGTTTGGCGGTCTCGATGGCGACACCGACAACGATGATCAAACTTGTTCCTCCGATCTGAACGGAAGCCGGAAGATCAAAAATCAAACTCATGATGATCGGCAGCGAAGCGACGATGGCCAGATAGGTCGCCCCGACCATGGTGATCTTGAACAAGACGCGCGAGATGTACGATGCGGTCTCGGCGCCCGGACGGATTCCGGGAACGTAAGCATTTTGCTTTTGAAGATTTTCCGCCATTTTCTCCGGATTCATCTGTAAGAATGAATAGAAGAACGAGAAAATAAAGATCAAAATGATGTATACCGCGAAACCGATCGGTTTGGTATAATCAAATGTTTGTTGAATCCAATAAACGACGTTGTTGCTCGAATCCAGGAAATTGGCGACCGTGGTCGGAAGACTCATCAGCGTGCTGGCGAAGATGACCGGAATGACCGAAGCCGAGTTCAGCTTGATCGGAATGTTGGAATCGGATTTGCCGCGGAAAGTAGCCGCCGCCGGCCGGTTCGCGTATTGAACCGGAATTTTCCGCTGCGCCGCTTCCATGAAGACAATTCCCACCACGATGGCGATCATCAGAACCAATACTCCGAAGAATATGAAGATGTCGCCGACGGAGTTTCCTGCTTCCGCGGCAATGTAAGTATCAATAAGATCAGTGATCATTTGCGGGAAGCTGGCCACGATTCCGGCGACGATGAACATCGAAGTACCGTTTCCGATTCCCTTTAAAGTAATTTTCTCTGCAAGCCATAAGACAAAGGCCGTGCCGGCCGTCATGACCAAGGCCAGGAACACATAAGTGAAAATGTTGACATTGACACCAAGTTTGAATATGTCGCCATAATAAGCGGCAATTCCCAAAGTAATGGTCAAAGCCTGAACGAAAGCCAATCCCAAAGCTAAGTATCTGGTCAATTGGTTAAGTTTCCGTTTGCCAGTCTCGCCTTCTTCGGACCATTCTTTCAATGCCGGGACGATATCCATCTGCAACAATTGAATGACGATCGATGCGGTAATGTAAGGCGAAATGCCTAGCGCAACGATGGAGTAATTCGAAAGCGCGCCACCACTGAAAACGTTCAGGAACCCGAAGATCTGGGTTTGCGAACCCAGGAAATCACGGTTGATGAGTGGTAGTTGGATATGGTATGCCAATCGCCAAATCAGTAAGATCATGGCGGTGTACAACAGCATGATTATTACTTTTTTGTTCTTTAATGCCAATTAAATCACCTCGATTTTCCCGCCGGCGTTTACGATTCCTTTTTCAGCTGTTTCGGAAAATTTATTGGCAACAACCGTCAGTTTGACGGTCAAAGCCCCATTTCCCAAAATTTTGAGTAAATGGTTTTTATTCTTGATCAAACCTTGTTTTACTAATTTCTCAGCGTTGACGGTTGTCCCCTCTTTGAAGCAATTCAATTGCTCAAGGTTGACAACTTCATATTCCACGCGGCTGTGGTTGGTGAATCCGCGTTTCGGGAAACGTTTGAACAACGGTGTTTGTCCGCCTTCATATCCCGGACGAACCCCGCCGCCGCTGCGGCTGTTTTGGCCTTTTTGACCGCGGCCGCTGGTTTTTCCGTTTCCGCTCGAGGTTCCGCGTCCAACGATGTTCTTGGTATGGCGCGCTCCCTCAACCGGGTGTAATTCATGTAATTTCATGCGATCCTCCTATAAAACCTCAACCAAGAAGCTGACGGTGGCAATCATGCCGCGAATGGCATCATTGTCTTCTTTGACAACCACTTGATTGACTTTTGTCAGGCCGAGAGCTTTCAAAGTCTTGGCTTGAAAAGGCTTGCGGCCGTAAGGACTTTTGACGAGTTTAATGCTAACTTGCTTGGTATTCATATTATCCTAAAATCTCCTCGGCTGTCTTATTGCGGGTGATCGCGACCTGTTCGACGGTTCGCAAAGTCTGCAATCCGTTTAAGGTAGCTCTGACGACATTGATCGGAGTGGATGAACCCAACGATTTAGACAAAATGTTTTCGATGCCGGCCATTTCAACGACGGCCCGAACGGAACCTCCGGCGATGACTCCCGTTCCTTCCGGAGCCGGCTTCAGGAATACTCTTCCGGCGCCATGAATTCCGGTGACTTCATGAGGGATCGTCAGATTGACGATTTGAACCTCAATCATGTTCTTTTTGGCATCTTCAACGGCTTTTTTGATCGCATCCGGGACTTCAATGGCTTTTCCGGTCCCGAGCCCGACTTTGCCCTTGTGATTGCCCACGATGACTACGGCACTGAAACGATAGCGACGGCCACCCTTGACTACTTTGGCAACGTGATTGATGCTGACGACGCGTTCCTCGAATTCTTTGACTTCAGCCGGAACGTCTTTTCTGGTTTGTTTTCTATCTTGACGCATTCAATACCTCCTAGAATTTCAAGCCGGCCGCACGAGCCGCTTCCGCTAACGCTTTGACCCGTCCGTGGTACAAGTACCCTCCGCGGTCAAATACGACAACTTCGATTTGTTTCTCAATGGCCCGCTTGGCGATCAGGGTTCCCACTTGGGTGGCAGCCGCGATGTTGGAGCCGTTTTCCAATTTCAATTCTTTGTCAATGCTCGAAGCGCTAACCAGAGTGATCCCCGCGACATCATCGATGATCTGAGCGTAAATGTGCGAGTTTGATCGGAACACATTCAGACGGGGCGAGGCGGACGTTCCGGCGATGTTTTTACGGATTCGCAGATGGCGAACTTGGCGCATGTCATTGCGCGATGTTTTTTTAATCATTTCTTTACGTCTCCTCTCTACTTAGCTTTCTTTCCTTCTTTGCGACGGACAATTTGGCCCTTATAACGAATGCCCTTGCCTAGATAAGGTTCAGGTTTTCTTACAGAATAGATTTCCGATGCGAATTGACCGACGGCCTGTTTGTCGACACCACTGACGGTGATATCGGTCGGCGTCGGGACCACAACTGTTATTCCTTCCGGAATTGGCATTTCCACCAAATGCGAGAAACCGGCATTGATGACCAAGATGCGGCCTTTTAAGGCAGCCTTGAATCCGGTTCCTTGAATTTCCAAAGATTTAGAGAACTCGTGGGAAACACCTTCTACCATATTGTGCAAAAGAGCTCTTGTTGTGCCGTGAAGTGTTTTGTGTTCAAGGGAATCATCCGGTCTGGTGACCTTGATTTGTCCGTCTTTCACTTCGATTGTCATGTCTGGATGAAAATCATAAGCGATGCGGCCTTTGGGACCTTTTACTTCAACGTGGTTGTTGGCTCCCAAAGTGACGGTCGTTCCCAGAGCAATTTTAATTATTTTGTTACCGACACGTGACATTTTATTCCTCCTCGATTACCAAACAAAGGCTACAACTTCGCCGCCCAGATTTTTCTGGCGAGCTTCTTTGTCAGTCATAACTCCGTTTGATGTTGATACAATTGCCATACCCAAACCATTTAATACTTTCGGCATATCGCTGGCTTTTGCGTAAGTTCGCAATCCCGGTTTCGAAATTCTCTTCAATCCCTTGATCACGCTTACCTTCTTATCGGTATATTTCAAAGTTACCTTCAGGGTGCCTTGCTTGTCATTGGGAATAAGTTCGACGTCAAAAACGTAACCTTCTTTTTTGATAACGTTCAAAATTTCCATTTTGATTCTGGATGCGGGGATTTCTACGTACTCTTGCTTCATTTGATTGGCATTGCGAATTCGAGTAAGCATATCCGCGATTGGATCAGTCATAACCATTTAGATGGCCTCCTTCCAACAATCTCTACCAGCTCGCTTTAGTGACGCCGGGGATTTGACCCTTATTGGCTAATTCTCTAAAGCAGACGCGGCATAGTTTGAATTTGCGATATACGGCATGCGGTCGTCCGCACCGTTCGCAGCGGGTGTATTCGCGCACTTCGTATTTCTGTTTGCGATGATTTCTGATTATTTGTGATGTTTTCGCCATAATTCCTCCTTATTTCTGAAATGGCATGCCCAAAAGGGTCAATAGTTCTCTGCCTTCCTCATCGGTTTTGGCAGTAGTAACGATTACAATGTCCATTCCGCGGACTTTCAATACTTTGTCGTAATTGATTTCCGGGAATATTAACTGTTCCTTGATCCCTAGTGTGTAATTGCCACGCCCATCGAAGGAGTCTTTGCTCAGCCCCCGGAAGTCACGAACCCGAGGCAAGGAAATGGCAATGAGTTTGTCAAAGAAATTATACATTCTTTTGCCACGAAGCGTAACTTTGCAGCCGATAGCGACATTTTCACGAAGTTTGAAGGCGGCGATTGATTTCTTGGCCTTGGTGATGATTGGTTTTTGCCCGGAAATGGTCATCATGTCTTCGACGGCCGCATCCAACAATTTGGAATTGTTGATGGCTTCGCCGACGCCCATGTTGATCACGATCTTGTCAAGCTTTGGCGCTTGCATGACCGATTTGTATCCGAACTTTTTCATCAGAGCCGGTTTTACGTTTTCTGAATAATCTTTTTGTACTCGATTCATCGTCATCCCTCCTACTTATCCAACACGTTTCCGGATTTTTTGGCGAAGCGGACCTTTTTTCCATTGACGACTTTGTGACCGATCTTGGTCGCAACATTGGTCTTTGGATCAACGATCATGACGTTGGAAACGCTGATCGGCGCTTCTTTTTTCAAGATTCCGCCATCCGGATGCGCGTTTGAAGGTTTGGTGTGTCGGGAAACGACGGATACCCCTTCTACAACCACGCGGTTATCTTTTGTCTGCACGGACAAAACCTTGCCGGTCTTGCCGCGGCTGTTTCCCGTAATTACTTTAACGGTATCGCCTTTTTTGATATTCATGGTTTCCTCCTTATAGAACCTCAGGAGCCAATGAAATGATCTTCATGAACGCGGTTTCCCGAAGTTCACGGGCTACCGGTCCGAAGATGCGGGTTCCGCGCGGCGTGTTGTCGTCGCGGATCAAAACGGCCGCATTGTCATCGAATTTGATGTAGGTTCCGTCATTTCTTCTTAATCCTGATTTGGTTCTAACGATAACGGCTTTGACGACGTCGCCTTTTTTGACGGCGCTGCCGGGTGTAGCCGACTTGACAGCAGCAACGATGATGTCGCCGATGTTTGCATAATGGTGGTGCGTCCCACCCAATATCTTAATGGTTAAGATCTCTTTGGCGCCGGAATTATCGGCAACTTTCAATCTTGTTTCTTGTTGAATCATGATTGGTCCCCCTTATACATTCTGGGCGCGTTCGATGATTTCAACCAAACGGAAGTGTTTTGTCTTGGAGATCGGACGGGTCTCAACGATACGGACCACGTCGCCGACTTTGGCTTCGTTTCTTTCATCATGAGCGGTCAGATGCTTTGAGAATTCGACGCGTTTTCCGTACAACGGATGACGGCGGTAAGTTGTGTAAAGCACTTTGATAGTTTTATCTTCTTTATCGGAAACAACTTTCCCGATAAACTCTCTGCGGATCTTTTTTTCAGTTTCCATTTTATGCCTCCCTATCTTGCAGCCTTGGCGCGTTCGGTCAGAACGGTTTTCATGCGAGCGATCTGCTTTTTGGTTTTACCGAGTTGCGCCGTATTTTCTAACTTGCCGACAGCGGCTTGAAAACGCAAATTGAATAATTCCTGTTTTAAATCCAGAATGTTTTTCTCAATAGTGGCTTCGTCTAATTTTCTGATTTTCGCTGTCTCGGACTCGCGTAAGGCGGTCTCGACGGCAACGGCTTTCTTTTCTTTTTTAGCCATTATTACTCACCACTTTCTTTGGCAACGATTTTGGTTGTGATCGGAAGTTTGTGCTGAGCCAAGCGCAATGCCTCGCGGGCAGTGGCTTCGTCGACGCCTCCGACTTCAAACATGATCGTTCCTCTCTTTACAACGGCAACATAATGATCCGGAGCACCTTTGCCTCCGCCCATACGGACTTCAAGCGGTTTGTGCGAGGCGCCGATATGCGGGAACACGCGGATCCATACCATTCCGGCCCGTTTCATGTAACGGGTCATGGCGATACGGGCAGCTTCGATTTGCTGGGAAGTCAGCCAGGTTCCGATATCGGCGCGAAGCCCATATTCTCCGAAACTGACGGTTTTGCATCCCTTGGCTTTACCTTCATAACTAACGCGATGAGGACGACGGAATTTTGTTCTTTTAG
>CAYQUB010000003.1:0-22140 GCA_964420625.1 uncultured Bacteroidales bacterium
TGATCCGCAGATCTTCAAAAGCAAAAAGGGAGGTTGAAGCCCCGATGTAACGGAGAAAGTCGCCGATGTTTTCGGCTTTTTTCAAATACACGACTTCGCCTTTGGGACGGGAAAGAATTTTCGGATCCAATCCGATGTCTGTAAGCAGGGTTGCCAAAAATTCGGCTTCCAAACGATTCGGGGTCACGATTTCGAAATGATAGTTGTTGGTGTTCGGATCGTTGATGGAGCCTTTGGCCACGAACGCCCCGCGAAGCAAACTGGCTTTGCAACATTCTTTTTCGTATATCTCCGGAGCCAATTGTTCGCTGATCGTATGGTCGGGATTCAGGATCCTCAGATCATCCAAAATCGTCAGCCCTTCATCGGTGACCGTCACGCAATAAAGGGATTTGAAATCAAATTTATTTTGTTCTTTCAATATGATTTCCACCGGTTTGTTGTACACCTTTTTGATCAGGAAAACGATCCTTCGGGCCGACTGGATCGAGGTCGTGGTAAAAGTGATCCGGAAATTATGATTGGAAATGCTGATGGTTGATTTCAAGCGGATCCGTTCATACAATTCAGCTCTCAAGCAACAATCATCGACGGGGATGTTGCTGATTTCTCGTTTTATATCACTGGCGAAAGACATTAAATCACCTACTTCAGAGACTTGATAACGGAAAGAGCCGCAATGGCGCCGTCATTGATGGCGGTGGCGATTTGACGGACTTCTTTATCGATGACGTCTCCCCCCGCGAACAAACCCTTGACCGGAGTCTCTCCGTGTTTGTCCACCGGGATGTAGCCATTGGCGCCAACCACTCCGAGGTCTTTCAAAAATGAAGTCGACGGCGCATGCCCAACAAATTCAAAACATCCGGGAACTTCCAAGAAACTTTCCTCGTTGGTTTTGACGTTCAGAAGCCGCAGTTTCTCCAAAGTCTCGTGACCGATGAATTCCAAAACTTTCTGATTCAAAACCATCTTGATGTTCGGGATGGTTTTTACTTTGTCAACCAAAATGGCATCGGCCCGGAATCCTTCGCGGTGATGGATCAAATAAACGGTCTTGACCAGGGACGAAAGATATATGCTTTCTTCAAAAGCGGAATTCCCGCCGCCGATGACGGCTACATCCCGGCCTTTGAAAAAGGTTCCGTCGCAGATGGCACACCAGGAAATTCCTTTTCCGGAGAATTCTTCTTCGCCTTTTACTCCCAGATTTTTGTGGAGCGTTCCGGTCGCCACGATGACCGTTTTGGCTTGCAGAGTTTCCTCGCCTTCAACCAAAAACCCGTCCGCAGTTTTACTGACTTTTTTGACCGCGAAACCAAAATACGAGATGCCAAGCGCCATGGCTTGATCAAACATCGAATAGGCCAGATCGGCGCCATTGATCGATTTGAAGCCGGGGTAATTTTGAATTTCCGCGGTATTGACGATGGCCCCGCCGGGAACGCCTTGTTCCACGATCCCGACTTTCAAATTATTGCGAGCGGCATAGATGGCCGCGGTTAGTCCCGCCGGCCCCGCTCCGATTATAACAACATCAAACATTTAATTCCTCCATTAATCGGCCCAGATCCTTCATGTTTTTCACAAGAAAATCCGCCCCGGCTTGTTTCAGGGTTTCAGCTGCAGTCAGCGCCCAAGTGACGCCGATCGATTTGATCCCGGCGTTTTTGGCGGTCATGATGTCAATCGGGGAATCCCCGACGAAAACGGCTTTTTTTCCGAAGCGGTCTTGGATCATCATGACTCCCTCCGGATCCGGTTTGGGTTTTTTAACATCATCGAAACCAACGATGAGATCTACATATTCCGCGATCTTCCCGACTTTCAAGCCCTGAAGCACGGCTTCATGGACTTTGTTTGAACAAACCGCGATCTTAAATCCTTTTTGACGCAGGCCTTGCAAGACCGTGGCGGTGTCGGGAAACGTCCTCAAGTATTTTTCGGTATTGTTTTTGCTAATGAATCGGTAGATACGGGAAAGCGCCTTCGCTTTTTTTTCGTCATGGACGATTCCCATGAACGAATCAATTAGCGGAGGGCAAAAAAAACTTTCCAGTTCGGCTTCGTCATATTCATGGTCGGGAAGGTACTTGGTAAAGACATCGAGGTAATTCTGTCTGATCAGTTGATAGGTGTCAAGCAAAGTTCCGTCCAAATCAAATATTGCTACCATTCTGAACCTTTTCGACTTGTTCCATGAAAGAAATCGGATGAACCCGGTAAACCCGGCGCAGAATGTAAAGCACGACTCCCGCGACGACCATGAAGACCGAAATCAATTGCGCTTGGCGGAATTCGGTTCCGAAAATATTAACCATCAGCGCATCCGTCCGCAAGCTTTCGATGAAAAACCGGCCGATTCCGTACCAAACCAAATAGAACAAGGCCGCATCGCCCACCCAGTACTTCTTCCAATATTTCCTGGTAAAGATCACGATCATCAAACCGATGAAATTCCAAAGCGATTCATAAAGGAAAGTGGGATGCATGTAAGTCCTAGTCAATGAATCGATTGGCGCATTGTACCAATTATCGGAAATGTACATCATGTCAATGATGAAATCCGGCAGGGGCAATTTTTCCAAAAAAGCTCTTCCGCCCGCGACCGTAGCCGCGATCGGTCCCCCATGGGCTTCCTGATTAAAGAAGTTCCCCCAACGGCCGCAGATCTGCCCGACTAAAAATCCCGGCAATAATAATTCCAAAACCGAATAAATGTCCATTTTTCTTTTTTTACAAAAAATTATTGCGAAGATCACTGCCGCGATGAGCCCTCCGTGAATGGCCAAGCCGCCTTCTTCGTTTACGAAGCCGGTGATGATCCGCAGCGGATCAGCAGCAAAGCCGCCATCGTTCCAGGAGAAAATGACGTAATAGAGCCGCGCTCCAAGCACGCCGATCAAGACGCCCCAAATTAAGCCGTCAAACAAGTCGTTTTGGTTGACTCCCAATTTCTTCGCAATGGCCATGCCGTAAAAATAAGCGGCCATGATCCCAATCAGAATGCAGATGGCATACCAATAAATGTTCCTTCCGAACACATTGAGGAAAACCCGGTCGACCAGGGTAATGTCATTCCCAAGCGAATCCTGTCCGGTTCGGATCCCGGCGATGGCCCGCCAGACCAAAAGCGCCACGACCAGGGCGATGACCACAAATTTCAGCCATTTCTGTTGTTTTTTCATTAAGGTTGCAAATTTTGATTCAGTTTTCATTTTTTTACCTTCCTAATTTCGATTATTTTGTTTTTTCCAAGGAACAATATCCGCATGATGCTGCGGGCAATGATGAAGACAACAAAGAAGATCATGACTTGGCCGTTGGAGTTCGGTTCAACTCCCGGGATGATCAGCCAAGCGAGGATGAAGGAGATGATCATCAGCGGGATCATGATGGTCCCAAGCGAGGTGATCAACAGTTTAAAGAAGTATCGGGAGACGATCCTTCGCAAAATCAGTTCGATGACGGAAAACAGAAAACTTAAGAAAAACAGATTCCAAATGTTGCTTTCCGCGTATTTCAGATAGCCGTTGAGACTGACCACCAACAGCGCATCAAAGAGAAAGGACAAAGCATTATCCAAAAACCAGGATTTCCAGGATGGTTTTTGGGGATTGATCCGGACGACCCTGATCTCTTCGCTTTCATCATCCAGCTGTCCTTTGATCTCATCGACCAGGTGATCCAGATCCTCCTGATCCATTTCTTCCGGTTCTTTTTGCTTATCTTTGTCTTCGGGTTTCTTTTCCTCAGGAGGTTTTGTTTCGTTGTTTTCGGTCTTCATTAATTCTCCTTGTTGACTTTGTTCATGGTTTTTCGCAAGTATTGTCCGGTGTAGGATTGTTCACATTTCACCAACCCTTCCGGCGTTCCCGTAAAGATGACTTCGCCGCCGCGGTTTCCGCCTTCCGGTCCCAAATCGATGATGAAGTCCGCATTCTTGATCACATCGAGATTATGTTCGATGATGATGACGGTGGCCCCTTTGTCCACGATGAAGTTGATGACCTCCAAAAGCCTTTTCACGTCGTCGGAATGCAGACCGGTCGTCGGTTCGTCCAACATGTAAATGGTGCGGTCGGTGATTTGTTTATATAGTTCGCTGGCCAATTTGACCCGCTGCGCTTCGCCGCCGGATAGGGTGGTGGCGCTTTGGCCCAGCCGGATGTATCCCAACCCGACATCTTCCATGGATTGCAGTTTGTTTTTGATCGCCGGGATCTTGTCGAAGAAAGAAACCGCTTCGGTTACCGTCATTTTCAAAACTTCGGCGATGTTCTTGCCTTTGTATCTGACTTCCAAAGTTTCCGGATTATAACGGCTGCCATGGCATTCTTCGCAAGGAATGTAAACATCGGGAAGAAAGTGCATCGCGATCCTAATGACGCCGTCGCCGCCGCACTTTTCGCAGCGTCCGCCTTTCACGTTGAAGGAGAAACGGCCTTTTTTATAACCCCGAGCCTTGGCTTCCATGGTCTCAGTGAACAAATCGCGGATTTGATCAAAGACGCCGGTATAAGTGGCGGGATTGCTTCTTGGGGTTCGCCCGATTGGCGATTGATCAATGTTGATGACGTTTTCGAAATCCTTTCCTCCAACCACCTTTTCACATTTTCCCGGGGTGACTTTGGAACGGTTGACTTCTTTTTTCAGCCATTTAAGCAATATTTCGTTGATCAGGGTCGATTTTCCGCTGCCGCTGACCCCGGTGCAGACCACGAAGGTCCCTTCCGGGATGGAAACATCAATCGCTTTTAAGTTGTTTTCCGCCGCTTTTAAAATCGAAAGCGTCCGGCCGTTTCCGGCTCTTCGCTTTTTCGGGATCGGAATGAACTTCTTTCCGGATAGATATTGCCCGGTGATGCTGTTTTCGTTTTGCATGACTTCTTCCGGAGTCCCGATGGCCACGACTTCGCCGCCAAACTCCCCCGCGTAAGGGCCGATGTCCACCAAATAATCGGCTTGCATCATGATCTCCTCGTCATGTTCAACCACGATGATCGAATTCCCGAGATCTCTCATGTCTTTCAGGGTCTTGACCAGCCGGGAATTGTCCCGCTGATGAAGACCGATGGACGGTTCGTCCAGAACATAAAGCACGCCGGTCAGATGCGATCCGATTTGAGTGGCCAAACGGATCCTTTGGCTTTCCCCTCCGGACAAAGAGGCCGCCGCCCGGGAAAGCGTCAGATATTCCAATCCAACGTTAATTAGAAATTCCAAACGTTCATGGATCTCTTTGAGAACCAAATTGGCGATGGCTCTTTCGGTTTCCGTCAGTTTCAGCCCGGCGATGAACTCATCTGCTTCGGCGATGGTCATTTGGGTGAATTCCCAGAGATTCTTTCCGCCCACGACCACACTCAGGGCTTCTTTGGAGAGCCGCTGGCCATGGCAGGTCGGGCATTCGTAATCCGCCAGATAGGAATTGTAATATTCCCGGGCCATTGAGGAAGTGGTTTGCAAGTAACGCCTTTCGATGAGGGTCGCGATCCCTTCAATGCGTTGGTTGCGTTTGAATGTGTTGGCCCCCCGCGAAGTTATTTCATAAGGGATCGGATCTTTGGATCCGATCATGATGATTTCTTTTTCTTCGTCGGTCAGATCATTATAAGGTTTGTCCAAATCGATGTGATAAAAGCTGGCCATCTTCTCAAAGATCTGCCATTCGATGTTTTCGGTATCTACGAGATTGCGAAGGTATTTGATGGCCCCGTCCCGGATCGATAGACTTGGGTCGGTGACCAGGAGATTTTCGTCGATTTTTTGCAATACTCCCAATCCCTTGCATTCCGGGCAGGCCCCGAACGGCGAATTGAACGAAAACAAACGCGGTTCCAGATGAGGAATGGAGAAATCGCAATATGGGCAGGCCAGATGCTCGCTGAAGATCATTTCTTGGTCATCAATGGAAATCACCACTTTGCCATCCCCGAATTTTAGGGCCGTCTCCAGAGAGTCATACAAGCGGCTTCTCGCATCGCTTCGCAGTTTGAGGCGATCCACGACGATCTCCAGATTATGCCTTTGATTCTTGTCCAGTTCGATTGGTTCGTCCAGACTGGTGACGGTGCCGTCGATCCGAACTTTGGAAAATCCTTCTTTTCGGATCAAATCCAGCGTTTTTTCCTGAGCGCCTTTCTTTCCGAAAACGATCGGGCTGTAAATGATGATCCGGGAATCTTCCGGAGCTTCAAAAATTTTGTCCGCCATCTGGGTAATGGTCTGCGCGGTGATCGGAATATGATGTTCCGGGCAGTAGCTGACCCCGATCCGGGCATACAAAAGCCGCAGGTAATCATAGATCTCGGTTACCGTGCCGACGGTTGAACGCGGATTTTTGTTGGCGGACCGCTGATCGATGCAGATGGCCGGCGACAATCCTTCGATGGAATCAACGTCCGGTTTGTCTATATTGCCCAAAAACTGGCGGGCATAAGCGGACAAACTCTCTACGTACCGCCTTTGCCCTTCCGCGTAGATGGTGTCGAAAGCCAAAGATGTCTTGCCGCTTCCGGATAAACCGGTCATGACCACCAATTTGTCTTTGGGGATCTTCAGGCTGATGTTTTTTAAGTTGTTTTCCCGGGCACCTTTGATTTCGATATATTTTTGCATAGCTATTCACCTATTAGTTTTTTGAATTCTTCTTCGCTGATGATTTTGACGTGCAGTTTTTCGGCGATCGTCTTCTTGCTTCCGGCGTCGCTTCCCGCGAGCACAAAAGAGGTATTTTTACTAACGGAGGCGGATGTGGTCCCCCCGTGCTTTTCGATCAATTGCGTGGCTTGATCTCTCGTCATGGTCTCCAGTTTCCCGGTCAGAACGACGGTCATGCCCCCAAGGATGTTGCTGGCATTTTCCGATTCGGCGACAATCGGATCAATCCCCAAATCAATGAGTTTGGAGATGAGCGGGGAATTGGCGCGGAAATATTCGGCGATGCTCTCGGCGGTCGCTTCCCCAACATCTTTGATCTCCAAAAGATCTAAAGCGGTGGCTTTGGATATCTCCGAAAGCGAATGGTATTTTTTGACCAGTTCTTTGGCGGATTTCCCCCCGACCAACCGAATCCCGAGCGCGGTCAGCAGTTGGGCCAGCCCGTTCTTTTTCGATTCTTCGATGGCGGAAAGCAAATTGTTGACGCTTTTTTCGCCCAGTCCGTCGATGTCCATCAAAGCGGCTCGGTGTTCTTTTAATTTGTATATGTCCGGAATGGTTTGGAGATATCCAAGTTTCATGAGATCTTCGACCATCCGGTCGCCAAGTCCGTCGATGTCCATCCCGGGTCGGGAAGCAAAATAAATCAAGGCCGCCCGTTTTCGGCCCGGACATTCCTCATTTAAGCAATAATGATCGGCTTCACCCGGTTTTCGAACCAATTGGCTCTTGCAATCCGGACAGACTTTGGCCATTTCGAAGGGCTTGGTGTTTTGGCGGCGTTCGAAATTGACACGGACGACTTCCGGAATGATCTCGGCCGCTTTCCGAACCACGACGTAATCGCCGATCCGGATGTCCCGGGAGGTGACGAAATCTTCGTTGTTCAAAGTGGCTCTCTGAACCAGCGAACCCGCGATCAGGATCGGTTCCAAAATGGCGATCGGAGTGATCCCGCCGGTCCGGCCGACCGTGAACTCAATGTTCAGCAGTTTGGTTTCGACTTCCAAAGCCGGGAATTTATAGGCGGTGGCCCACTTCGGGACTTTGATCGTATATCCGATTTCTTCTTGCAAAGCAAAATCATTGACTTTGATCACGACGCCGTCGGTTTCGTAATCCAGTTCCCGGCGCTGATCCTTCCAGTATTCCAGATAGTTCCAAACTTCTTCGATGGAATCGCAGAGTTTATAATTCGGATTGACCGAAAAACCCTGGGCGGTCAAAAACCTCAGAGCGGCATCTTGGCTCGGTAGCCCATACTTTTGGGGATTGATGACCGTGTAAGCAAACAAGTCCAATTTCCGTTCTTTGGTGATGGCGCTGTCCAACTGACGGAGCGATCCCCCGGCCGCATTGCGCGGATTCTTGAACGGTTCTTCTCCGGATTGAGCCCTGAGAAGGTTGAGTTCCTCAAACACAGTTTTTCGCATGTATACTTCGCCCCGGACTTCCAGATCGATGTCATCTTTCAGCCGTTTCGGAATGTTTTCTATCACTTTCATGTTCCGGGTAATGTTTTCGCCGACTAAGCCGTTCCCGCGGGTCGATCCGAGGACGAATTTTCCGTTTTTGAAAGTGGCGGAACCGGCGATCCCGTCGATCTTCAGTTCGCAGACATACTGCGGACGAAAACCGGCTTTAACGATCCGTTCATGGAACTCCAGGACTTCGGTTTTGTTAAAAACGTTGCCTAAAGACAGCATCGGCGTCGCAAAATGGATTTTTTCAAACTTCGCGATCGGTTGATCGCCGATTCTTTGAGTGGGCGAATCCTTCAGGATCAATTCCCGATTAGCTTTTTCCAGGCCTTCCAGTTCCCTTAGCAAACTGTCGTATTCCGCGTCACTTACGGATGGATTGTCTGAAACGTAATATTCATAACTGTACCGGTTCAAAAGATTGACCAATTCGGTGATTCTTTGTTTCGGATCCATGTTTTTTGTCTCTCCATCTTCACATACTTTCACATATTATACCACAACTCCGCGTGTATTCCAAGCCTAAGACAATAAAAAAAGCTTTGGGTTTTTCCCAAAGCTTAAGGTTCATTCCGCTTTTGATTTTTTTAGCTTCATGGCAATTTTTCCGCGGTACAAGAACGCATTGAACCCCAAAAGCAAAACCGCCAATGCCCCCAGCGTGATCAAGGTTTCCTTTAGTCCGATCGGAGCATACCCAAGCAGCAGGAATATCGGCGCTCCGAAAGCGATGGCGTAGGCGGATTGCAAGATCAGATTGTTGGCGGCCGGAGTTTCAAATTTCGGATCGATTTCCCGAAGCAGGATGATCCCGGTACTGTTGGTTCCGGTCAGCATTCCAAACAAAGAAACGAAAGCTTCCTCGCTATATCCCGGAAAAGCATATTTGGTGGTTTTTCGCACATAGACAAAAGTGACGGCGGTTCCGGCGGCGCAGATGAGAATCAGCGGGATCAATAAGCCCTTCAAAACCGAAATCTCGATGGCGCCCACGCCCGCGACGATCATCATGTCAAAGCAGAATCCGCTGATGCGGTTCAACAGATAATTGTTCGGATAGTCATGGGACATCAGATTGGCTTTTTTCAGTCCTTTGAATATTTGTTTCAAAATGATGGCCAGAATCGTGCCGATCAGGAAATTGAATCCCACGATCATCGGCTTGACGGTATTCGCCACGAAATTCCCCCCGTTGAGGGAAACAACGCCGAAAATGGCCAGAAAAGTCAAAAAGTAAACGACCAGAATCAGCGCGACCTGAATGGAGAAACGGTCAACCGATTCGGTCAGCGGAACATCGTTCGGCGAAGACATCTCTTCGGTCGTTACCAATGAAAGGCTGGTATCCTGCGGCTGGATCTTTCCCCGTTTTTTCTGAACGTTGATGTGGATGAGCCCGAATACGCAGGCGACCAAAAAACCAATGGCCGCAACGGTCAGCCCGAAACTGGCTCCGCCGTCAAGACCCCACTCGGTTTCATAAATCGTTCCCCAGGACAAAGCCTGTCCGGACCCCTGTCCGAATCCCAGCGGAAGAATCAATCCGGAAGCGGGGAGCAATCCGCTCATGAAGGTGACCGCCAAAGCCACCGTGATCAAGCCGCCCAAAACGCCTTGGATCAGATAAGTATTGACGGTGATCAGCCCGGCGTTCATGATGTCGCGGTTCTTGATCCCGCTCTTGTCTTTCGGAGCTGATTTTAAGGCCAGCGCGATCGATCCCAAAGCCAAAGCATGATACGTGATGACTTCCATGAAACCGTTGGAGATCAGATCCCGAAAATACGGAATGATCTTCAGAAGGAGGATCATGAGGCCGGCAATCATCGAAGTCGGGATCAAAGATTTTCTGACCGGGCCGACTTTTCTCCGAATGGCGTTCGCAAGCAAAAACAGAACCGTTATGATCCCAAGTTGAATCATCATGTCCGTAACGGTAATGTCAAATTCCCAAAAATTGTTCCAAATTTCCATTTTTTGTTCCCTTTCTGGCATTTCGCACATAGAAATAGAGTTGCAAATATTTAAGCGCATTGAATTGTTGGTTTGATTTTAACTGATAAGTTTCTTTGTCAATGTAAATGTTCAGTTTGTTTTGGCCCAGAACGGAAACGGAAGTAAATTCCTCAAGTTTGAATTGTTTTTTGATCAATCCGTCCGTAACGCTCAAGGTCTCAAAATCCATGGACAGGCGTCCGGAAACCAGTTTGTCCTTCTTCCGGCGCCAGACTACCCGTTTCAAGGTCACGTCATCATCGTGGAAGATCTCCCAATTTTCGGAAAGGTCAAGTCTGGTGATGAATTCGACTTGGAAATCATACCATTGCCACAAAAACGTAAACGGGAACTTCGGATTATCGGTATGAAACCTCAAATCTTCACCATACTCTACATCCAATCCGCAATGATCGCAGCGCAGATGGGTTCCTTCGGAATGAAGATCGCCGATCGTCTTGCAAACCGGGCAAAGATAAACGACCCTTTCCAGCTGTTCCGCGGCATGTTTGCTTCGAAAGCGCTGCTTGGTGGAAAATTCATCCACCGACAATGTGTCGATGATCAACTTGTAAAGGTCATCCGGAGCAATGGCTTCCACTTCTTCTTTGGTCAGGTATTTGGCGACCCGCCCATAAATTTTCCCTTTTCGCACATAAGATGAAAAGCGGGGATTGACTCCAAAACCGCCGGTGAACTCGTAAAGCACCAAGGGAATGCGCAAATATTTGATCAGTTTGACGATGGCGTAATCGATGTTGCAAAGCCGGCCGTCATAAGTCCGGTTCCCTTCCGGGGACAGGCAGAGCCTTCCGCCTTCGCCGGCCACGGTGATCAAATTCCTTACGGCCTGGTAATCGCGAATCGATTTGCTTTTGGGGATCGGCGCTATCAAAAATTTAATGATCGGCGACCAAAAACGAAGCGAAAAGATGTCATCGGTGGCCAGAACATAAATGGGTCCTTTAAAAGCCATGGCCACGAAAAAAGGGTCAAAACTCGAAGTGTGATTGAAAATCATCAAACATGGTCCCTTGGGAAGCTTATATTTTTCGAGCCGAAGTCCGTAATGCCACCTTAAAAATGGCCAAAAAAACGGTCGGAGTAAAGCAAAAACAACTTTATGGCGGAACTTCATCCACATAAGCAAACCCTCTTTATTTCAGGTTATTATATCGGTTTTTGCTTGGTTTGTCAATCTTTTGCGATGATTGGCCAATTAATGTCATAAACTTCCGGGAAAATCTTTTTGGAATTTTTCCGCGAGTTTTTGCGGCCAATCGGAAGTCGCTTCCAGCGTTCCGAAGAAGAAACGCATGATCTTCGGTTCATCAACAAACTTTAGTCCCCCAATCAGGCCGCGGTTGTCATAGAGCCAACACAAACGATCGATGACGAATTTGACTTGGGAAAGGGTAAATACCCGGCGCGGAACCGCCAGGCGAACCAATTCCATGTTCGCGAAAATGTCTTTTCCGTTTTCGTCCCGAATTTCCGAGAGCGTTCCTCTTTCCATTCCCCGAACGCCGCTGACAATGAACAAGGCGGCGGCCAAAGATCCGGCCCGATATTCTTCCAAAGGAAGATGGCTCAAAAATTGACTGGCATCAATGTGGCATCCGAGTCCGCCCGCCGGCGTGACGACCGGGATCCCGTGTTTGATCAGCTCATCGACCATGAAAGAAATGAACATCGGACCTTGGCCGATCATGTCCATATCCATTGATTCGGACAGTCCGACAGCAATGGCTTCCATCTCCCGCGTGGACATGCCGCCATAAGTCAAAAACCCTTCATACAGCGGCACCAATTCCCGCATCTTCAAATACAAATCCGTATCGTTCAGGCAGATACCGCCGCCTTTCGCGCTTCCGAGTTTCCGGGCGGAGAAATAAATGATATCGAAATTGGCCGCCAGTTTTCGGGTGATCTCCAAAATGGACATCGAAGCGCACATCGGTTCGCGGGTTTTCATGAAGAAAAGGTTGTCCGTGAGCAAACTGGCATCCAGGATCATCAAAATGCCATTTTTTTTACAAATCTTGCGAACGGCCATGACATTCTCCATCGAGAAGGGTTGCCCCCCGATCAGGTTGGTCCCGGCTTCAAAACGCAGGAAGGCGATCTTTTTCGGGCCGTGTTTCTTTATTTGATCCTGAAGTTTGTTTAAGTCGATGTTACCCTTGAACGGATCGATGCTGTCGATCTTGATGGCTTCATCGCCGTATATTTCAATGACGTCTCCTCCACACAGGTTGATGTGGGCCCTCGTGGTGGTAAAATGATAGTTCATCAGCGTAACGCTTCCGGGAGTCACAAACGTTTTCGCCAAAATGTGTTCGCAAGCCCGGCCCTGATGCGCCGGCAAGAAATACTTGGTTTGGAACAATTCATGCAGCTTGGTTTCCAGTTTGTAGAAAGTTTCGCTACCGGCGTAACTGTCATCGGCTTCCATCATCGCCGCCATTTGCTTGTCACTCATGGCGTTGACGCCGCTGTCGGTCAGCATGTCCAAAAACACGTCGCGGTTGTGAAGCAGGAAAGTGTTGAACCCGGCTGCTTCCATGGCTTTTTTTCGCTCCTCGATCGGGATCAAATTCAGTTTCTGAACGATCCGGACCTTGTGCATTTCCAGTGGGATTTCTTCGGATTTGTAAAACTTGATCATATTCTTCTCCTTCTTATAAAAAAACAAAAAGTCCCTTAGCATTTCTGACAAGGGACGGAAGTTCCGCGGTACCACCCTTTTTATGATAAACGAAAAATCGTTCATCATCGCTTCTTGATCTGACAATCAATAATTCTTTAACGGGAATTCCCGGACCGGTCTACTTTGCTTTCAACCGATCGGCTCAAAAGTGTACGTTGCACATCGACTTGCGCTCATTCACACCATCCATGAGCTCTCTGAAACAAGCTTCGATATCTTTTCTCTTTTTCTTCGCTTTTTTATATAATGCTATTGTATTACTTTTCTAACACTTAAGCAAGCGAATTATTAAAAAAGTGAGGAATTTTTTTGAAGACGGTTCGCATTATTCCTAGTCGAAAATATCACCGTTAAAATTGATATACTTAATGAGGATTGACAAGAAAGCAAAAAACAAAATATTCTTCCTCTTTAATAACCAATGAAGGTCATCCCGCAATGACCTTCATTGATTTGAATTTTGATTTTTCTTGAGCGCATCGGCGAATGACGATTCCCATTTACTTGAATTTTTTCTCCCTGAGTTTGTGATCAAGCCGTTCAGGGATTTGATAAATCACGATGGTCTTCCGTTTTTCCGGTTAATCTTCCTTTGAGTGTGTTATCAGTTTAAACAAGGTCACGACGATTCCTAGCAAGGAACTGACCGAGGCGATGATTAATCCATAGGCGATCTCCCAATTTACATCGATTTCGGTCGCTTCGTCAAGGATTGTGACCGTCGTTTTTGTGAAGTCAGGCATGGTCAACAGCAGTACCGCGCTTAAGGTAAAGAGCAGGAAAGCAATAATGGTTCCCTTTTTTACGAAAACCGCGATCAGTGCGGCTGCTAACGGAAGCAGATAAGCTAAAATTCCCCAAATGCTCGCCACAATGTTTCCGGTGACGAACCCGCCCAGATTGGCGAATTCGGTTCCAAAAACAATTTCATAGCCTTTGAAAACGGTATCGGAATCCGGGAACCTCATCGCCGGCAATACCAACATGAACGTCGCCAGAATGCCCAGGGCCAATACTAACCCGGTAAACAATTGATTGAAAGTTTTGTTGTTTTTCATTAGTCCTCCTTTCAAGGTGAAAAAGAAAACCAGTCACAAAGACTGGAATTAGTGATGTCTTTTGTTAAACCAGTTCAAGACGAATAATAGAAGGCAAGCGCCAAGGACGGCGAAGACAAATCCCATAAAACTGAATGAACTAAATGAAGCCAATTTCAACAGAGTGGCGATTGCGCCGCCAATGACGGCCCCGGCGAGACCGACAAAAATATTGGCAATGAGACCCATCCGGGCATTATTATGCGTCAGGATGCTTGCGACCCATCCAACCAGTGCGCCAAAGAGAATCCAATATAAAATATACATGTTTTCCTCCTTTCAAAAATTCTTTATCACACGCCTTAACGGTTCTTTAGGCTTAAAAATCATTACGAAGAGCCATTAAACCCAACCTGCCGATTTGCGAAAGGATCAAATACCGAGACATTGATCTTATCCGGGGCTTCCGGGTAAATTAACTCTTCATCCCGCTCCCAGGCCTATTGGTTCAAACACCAATAATAGGCTTATTTATACTATAACACCTATTATAAGCAATTGCAACTATTATTATGTAAATATATGAATTTATATGTTATTTATATACATTAATTTTTATTTTATGTTTATATATGAATTTTGTGTTGCAATTATGTATATTTGCGAGTAAAATGAAGTTAGCAAAAATACTTGTCTGAAAAGCGGGATGTTTCAAAAATGACATTCCCCGGAAAGATTAAAGAAAGCAGGGAAGCAACCATGGACGATTTTAAGCTGTATACGATCGAAGAGATCGCTGGAATATTGAAAGTGACGAAGCGGACTTTGTACAATTACATCAAGAGCGGCGCCTTGAAAGCCGTCAAAATCGGCAAGTACTGGCGAATCAAGCATACGGATCTGGCCAATTTCATTGATAAAGGCACCCGCCATTAAAAAAGTAAGGATTCCTCCTTACTCAGAGCGTTGGCTTTGTCAACGCTCGTTTTCATGTTGTCATAAAACGGGACCAAACCGCCGAATGTTTAACTTTTAGAAGGCTAAAAATATTTTATCCGCCATTTAAGGATGGCTGTGGAAAATAAACAAACCCCATCTTTGAAAATGGGGTTTGTCATCAGTTTGAGTAAGGATTGCTCCTTACTTTTTCTTTAATGCGGGGTGAGTCAACAAAATCTTGGTCAGGGCATTGGTTTGGTCAAAGAAAATCTGGCCGATGTCTTTGTTGATGGCAATGATGATTCCTTCCCCGAATTTGTCATGGATGACTTTATCGCCGACTCGGAAATCGCCAACATCATTTTTCATGGTCAGGGCCATTTTTGGTTTGGTTTTTTCCAATTGCCTTTCAAACGGCTTTTCCGCTACAACTTCGGTTTCGATTCCTTCAGCGTTGTTATTGGCTCCCGTAAATTCCAACACAAACCGCGAAGTTTTGTTGTTAAACCGTTCGCCGTACAAAAGTCGGGTCTTGGTGCTTAATAAAAACAGCTTCTTCTTGGCTCTGGTGAAAGCCACGTAAGCGATCCGGCGTTCTTCTTCCAGCTCGGAATCGGAAGCAAACCGGTAAACGTTCGGGAAGATGTTCTCTTCCAACCCGATCACGAAAACGTAATCGAATTCCAGCCCTTTGACGGAATGGATCGTGGAAAGCGTGATGCCGTTGGCGGCTTGCCTTTGGTTTTGGAGTTTGTCATCCGAAAGGATGGCATCATCGAAAGCCGCTTCCAACCGCTCTTTCCGGGACAGGTCGCTTTGGCTTTCTTCGATCTGGACCAAGATGCTTTTGAATTCCTGGACGTTTTCCCAGCGTTCTTCGCCGTCTTCGTCTTCCAACAGATATTCTTGATATTTGATCCGCTCGACCAATTGATCGAATATGTCGGTGAGTTTCTCGGTTTCCAGTTTTCCCGAAAATTCCGTGATCAGGTTTTTGAATTCCGTCAAGGTCTCATGGCGGCGCTCGGAGATCAATGTTTTACAAGCATCGATGGCCCCAAGCAAAGTCAGTTTGTACCGTTTTTGGATCTCCAAGACTTTGGCGACGGTAGCTTCGCCCAAAGCCCGGGACGGTACGTTGATGACTCTTTGCAAACTATAAATGTCGTTGGGATTGACCAGCAGTTTGAAATAAGCGATGATGTCTTTGACTTCGCGCCGTCTTAAATAGGAAATGCCCCCAAAAACCTGATAAGAAAGTCCCATTTGGATGATCCCGAGTTCCAGGTTTCTTAGCAGACTGCTGTTTCGGTACAGCACCGCGAAAGATGAGTATTCCGCTCCACGGAGCTTCAGCGAGAAGATTCGGTCCAAGATGTAATCGACTTCTTCTTTTTCGTTATAAGCCTGATAGATCTGAACATCCCCCGGTTCCCCCGGAGTTTTCGAGAACAATTGCTTGTCTTGCCGGTTCTCGTTGTTTTTGATCAGCAGATTGCATCCGTCCAGGATGTTCTGGGTGGAACGGTAATTCTGGTTCAAAATGAACATCTGATATTCCGGAAAGTCCTGTTTGAACAAATTCATGTTTTCGTAGTTGGTTCCCCGGAAACTGTAAATGCTTTGGTCATCGTCGCCAACCACGAACAAATTTCTCGACACCTCGGCCAGCATCTTCATCAGTTTGTACTGAACCAGATTGGTGTCCTGAAATTCATCGACCAAAATATATTTGTACCGGTCCCGGTATTTCTCCAAAACATTTGGAAATTGGGAAAAAATCTCATAAGTTTTGAGAAGCAAGTCCTCAAAGTCCAACAAATTAAGAGACTTCATTTTTTCTTCATACCAGTTCATAATCCGTATTTCCAGCGGCGTGTCCGGTTTCATCATGATGCATTTATTATAGTTCAATGACTTCTGAACGGACTTGCTCGGATACTGCTTGCGATCAACGTTGTTTTCTTTTAAAACTTCGGTGACGATCTTCAGCTGTTCCTCTTCATCGAGGATGGTGAAGCTGCGATCGTAACCCAAAACGTTGATGTCCCGGCGAAGCACCCGGGCGCAGAAGGAATGAAAGGTGCTGATGGTCAGATCATAAGACTCGGTCCCGACCAGATTCAAAAGCCGGTTCCTCATTTCATTGGTGGCCTTGTTGGTAAAGGTTATGGCCAATATTTGGAATGGTTTGATTTTTTTCTGAGCAATCATGTGGGCGATCCGGTACGTTAAGGTCCGGGTCTTCCCGCTTCCTGCCCCAGCAAAGACCATCACTGGCCCATCAGTCGCCAGCGCGGCGGCTCTTTGCTGCTCGTTCAAACTTCTAAGCATAATGTCTCCTATTTATTTGTTGATGATTTCAGCGAGGTGATGCGGTTGAAGACCAATTTTTCGTCGGTCGAAGTCTTGTCCACCGCGTAATATCCGTCCCGGATGAATTGGTATTTTTCGCCCTCTTCAAAATGTGGCTTCGGGTTTTCCAAGAACCCTTCCGTTTTGACCCAAGAATTCGGGTTGATCCGATCGGAAAAACTAATGGTCTCGTCATCGGTATCGGTGATCAGCGGTTCAAACAGATTGAACATCGCCGGGCGGGCCGTCGTGGCTTCCACGTAATGGATGGTTCCGTTCGGTTTGCGCTCATTGAATCCGGAATTGCTCTTGGTCGCCGGATCGTAAGTGCAATGCACTTCGGTGATGTTTCCCTCATGGTCGGTGCTTACGCCAACCGCCGTTATGAAGTAAGCATTGTATAAGCGGACTTCCAGCCCCAAAGCCAGGCGTTTATAGTGTTTGTCCGGTTTTTCCAAAGCAAAATCATCGCGGTTGATGTAAAGATGCTTCGAGAAAGCGATTTGGCGTTTCCCAAGTTCTTCGTTTTCGGCGTTGTTGGCCGCATCCAGATATTCAATTTGGCCTTCCGGATAATTGTCAACGGTGACTTTGAGCGGGCTTACGACCGCCATCAGCCGGGCCGCTTTCAATTTCAGGTCTTCGCGCAAAAAGTGCTCAAGCATGCCGCCTTCAATCGTGGAATTGATCCGGGACAGACCCGAAGCCAGGATGAAAGCCTTGATGGCTTCCGGAGTATAACCCCGGCGCCTTAATCCCACCAGCGTCGGCATGCGCGGATCGTCATAGCCTTCGACTTTGCCTTCGGTCACCAACTGGCGCAAGTAGCGTTTGCTCATGATCGTGTTGGTGATGTTCAGACGGCCGAATTCGATTTGTTTCGGAAAATCCCGTTTTCCGAAGCATTGCTCGATGACCCATTCGTAAAGGATCCGGTGATTGTCATATTCCAGGCTGCACAGAGAATGGGTGATCCCTTCAATGGCGTCCTGGATCGGATGCGCGAAATCATACATCGGATAGACGCACCATTTGGTGCCTTGGCGATGATGGTTGATATACAGGATCCGGTATAACACCGGGTCGCGCATATTGATGTTCGGATGGCTCATGTCAATTTTGGCGCGCAGAACTTTTTCGCCTTCCTGGTATTTCCCGTTTTTCATGTTATCGAACAATTCCCGGTTTTCCGCCGCGCTGCGGTCGCGAAACGGCGAATTCTTTCCCGGATTGTTCAGATCCCCGCGGTAGACCTTGATGTCGTCTTGGGACAGATCGTCAACATAGGCCAAACCGGCGTTGATCAGTTTCAGGGCCAAGTCGTAAGTTTTTCCAAAATAATCGGAGCCGAAGAAAATGTTCACGGGATGGTATCCGAGCCATTCAATGTCATTGATGATGGCGTCAACAAATTCCGCTTCTTCCTTGGCCGGATTGGTATCGTCAAAACGCAGATTGGTCTTCCCTCCGAATTCTTTGGCTAATTCGAAATTGGTGACCAAAGCCCGGGCATGCCCGATGTGCAGGTAAGCATTGGGTTCCGGCGGAAACCGGGTCAAAATCGTTTTGGTTTTTCCAGAATCCAAATCGCTTTTCATGATGGTTTTTATAAAGTTGGAGATTTCTTCCATAAATTTTATTCCTTACCGGATGCTTTTTTCACATCCACGGTTTTAATGTTTTCCCCGTTCGCATATTTTTGGAAAAAAGAGACCGCCAAGTCCCGATGTTCTTCCAACCAGAGGTGGCTGAAGCAAATGATCATCAGAAAGATGCGTCTGGTTTTTGGACCGATTTGCGTTCTCGGGGTGTCTGCGGTCGTCGATCCGAACGGACCGATTTCATCAACATAAACGGGAATGTTCGAAACATTGAGTTTCCCCCGCCCGATCCCGATGTAATCATCGGCTTCCGTTCCTTTTCGGATGAGAACATCGCCTTGGATCTTATCAAAGTCCATGACCGCGGTCGAACGCATCGTCTCCAAAGACAAAATGTTTCCCGCGTCAACCACGTTGTTGATCCGATACAGGGAATTGCCCTTGACGATCCGCCGATACAGGGATTCGACGGCCAAACGGTAGCGGCTCGGGTCTTTCCCCAGTTTCTTGTAACTGTCCCGGGCTTCTTTAATAAGAGGAATATTCAAGACGTCCTCCAATGAATATTCCTCAGCTATTTTTTGTTCATAATTCGCAATCAGTCCGGCGATTTTGGCGCTGCTTTCAACGGTAACGTCCATAATTAGCGGGATGACGCTAAAATCAGGGAGTGATTCCGTGATTGAGGGGTCGATGGTTATGATCATACGATTTCGGATTTTTCTTTCATCAAAGCGTCCAACTCTTTGTTTTTCGCTTGAATTTTTTCTTTGAGCGGCTCAGCTTGGTCGCGAAGATCCTTGACGATGGTTTTGATTTGATCGATCTGGCTGACAAGTTTTACATAAGTCATGACCGCTTCGTTTCCTTCCAAGTCTTTTAGGTTCTTCTTGGAGAAGTCGATCTTGGAGCGCAGATCATCGCGATGAACTTCCAAATCGGTCAGCTCGGCTTTGGCCTTAAGCAATTCGGTCTTCATGGCCGGATCATTCCCGAGCGAATCGATCTTGGCTTGGATCGCTTCCATCTGCTTGGTTTTGCTGTTGTACTCGCTTAAGCATTCCCCAAGGAACAATTTGTTATTGAAGAAATCGGAAACTTCTTCTTCATTGTTCCGAAGTTTCTTCTCGTAATCCAGGCGTTTATCCAATTCGGTTTTCAGGTCAGTCAGTTTTCGGACCAAATCATTGTATTCCGAAGACTGCTCGCGGACGTCTTCTTCAAGCAAACGGGCTTCTTTTTCGATGGCAGCCTTGCGATCAACGAAAAACTTGGTTTGCAAATTTTGGTTGGTATTAAGAACTTTGGAAAGTTCTTCGCTTTGTTTGGCGATCGTTTCCGAAGTTTTTTCCTGCGTCATCTTCAGTTCATTCAGCTGATCCAGCAGCTGGCTGCGTTCGGTCTCCACCTGTTGGACGGCTTTGGAATTTTCACTCAAGGCATAATCTTGGCGGATCTTCCGAAGATAATAATCAATGATCTGCCCTTCTTTGGTCTTAAGATTGGCCATCTCTTGTTGTTTGGCAGCCACGAAGTTTTGGTATTTGGCGGTGATCCGGGCCAGATCTTCTTCCAGTTCTCCCAAGCGCTCTTCCTGAAGCTGAAGCTCAAGCAAGGCTTTGGCCCGGGCTTTTTCAAAGGCTTCTTTGGTAGTGGCGGTGAAATCCCGGTTGGAATTGAAACTGTCCGAAAGCTGATCAATGCGGCTGTTGAGCTTTTCGATGTCCTGCTGTCTTTGCGTGATCTTGGTTTGCAAAGAGGCGATGGAATTCTGGTTGGCTTCTTCTTCCTCGGCCAAACGGTTTTGGATCTCCCGCTGCATGTCCCGAATGACCCGAATGCGACGTTTGAATTCCGGATCCAAAATGTCATCTTCCGAGAACTGCTTCATGGTATTCTTCATGTTTTGCAACGCCGAATCCTTATTGGCGACCTGGTTTTGCAAGCTGTTGATTTCTTGCATCTTCTCATCGTTTTCCATGACCAAAGCGGCTTTTTCTTCTTCATTGGTCTGCCGTTTGGTTTCGTAAGTTTCCGCGATCTCTTGGATCTCTTTTTGTTTTTGCGACGAAAGCGACCGCAATTCCTCGCGGTTCCGGTTCAGTTCCTCCCGGAATTCCCGGATCAGCTGCGACGGATCGGCCGGAGTTTGCTTCAGCTTTTCGATCTCGGCCTTTAAAGCCCGGATCTCGCTTTGCAAAGCATCTTTTTCCTGACGGTCCTCAGGAGCGGCGGTCGGCTGAACCACCGCCTTCGGATACGGTTGCGCATAAGACACTCCCGGGGCTTTGACGCCGCACGGAAGATTCTCGTAATTGTAAATTTTGTAAGGTTCCGGATAAGTGATCCGGTTTTGTTCGCGGAACAGGTTGGATTTCAAAATTTCCATTTCCAAATCGCGGGATTTGAGCAATTCTTGGGTCTGCTTCAGTTCTCCGATCAAAGCATGGATCTGCGGTTGATCATCACGGGATAATACCACGGCGGCGGGAACCGGAGCCGGTTTGTTCTTCTCGGCTTCATAAGCTTTTTCCAGATCCGCATATTTGTTTTTCAAAAGTTCCAAAGCCAGATTGAGATCATTGAAAGACGCGATCAGACGATTGTTGTTCTCCCGTAACTGGGCGGTTTCTTCCGATCCGAAAGCGGGAACCGGATTCTCGGTTTTTCCCTCGCCAAGGGAAGCCTGGCTTTGCAATGCTTCGTTGTATTGACTGAGGTCATTGAGCGAAGTCTGCAAGCGGCGGTTTTCTTCCCGAAGAGCGTCTAAATCATCATTCTTGCTGTTTAACTCTTGTTCAAGCTGTTTGACGTGATCAAATGATTGGTTTTTGATTTGTTCCTTCAGTTTGGAGTTAATGGCTTTTTGTTCTTCAAGGGCCGAACCGATCAACGCGTTTTCTTCCTTCATGCGAGCAAAATCGGCCTGAAGGCTTTGTTCGTCCGCCAGAGTCAGCAGGCTTGCTTCATCCGCATGGGAACGAAGCACTTCGTTGGTCTGGCGCAGTTCGTTGATCGACGAAACCAATCCGTCGACTTCCAAACGCAATTGTTCCAGTTCTTTGTCCACCTGGGCCCGTCCGTCTTTCTCGGCTTGAAGGATTTGCGCATTTTCCAAATCTTTGGCGGCTTGGGCTTCTTCTTGTTTCTTGTAATCGCGGATCACGGCTTGCAAGTTTTTCTTGTCCGCCTTCATTTTTTCGATCCGTTTTACTAATTTGTTCTTTTCGCGTTTCTCGGCGTCTAAAAGTTTTTTGTTCTCGGTTTCCAGAAGCTTGTTGGCATCCACTTTTTCCCGAAGCGCCTGAAGTTTGTCTGCCAGGCGTTGTTTTTCTTTTTCTTCGGCGGCCAAAAGGAAT
>CAYQUB010000004.1:0-4940 GCA_964420625.1 uncultured Bacteroidales bacterium
TGTGTTGGGTGTGTTTGGAGGGTTGTTTGCCTACACTTATCTGCGCAGCCTTGGGAAAGAAAACGGCCATTTTCCCAACCATTCCAACGTTTTCTTTCCCAAGGCTGCGCAGATAAGTGTAGGCTCTGACGACGACCAGGAAATTTCCGTAAAAACCACTGACCGATCCGATCGAGAACGGATTGTTTTGCAATCGATACTGGTTATTCTCGAAAACGACCCGCGGATTCGGAAGCAGCGGCACCAGGTTTTTGGTTACGCCGACCGGACCGCTTCCCGGTCCTCCCCCGCCGTGCGGAGTGGAGAAGGTTTTATGCAGATTGATGTGCATGATGTCAAATCCCATGTCGCCGGGCCTTGAAACGCCGAGCAGCGCATTCAGATTGGCGCCGTCATAATACATTAGGCTGCCATTGGCATGCATGAGTTTCGAAATCTCCAAAATGTCTTTCTCGAAGATCCCGACGGTGTTGGGATTGGTCAGCATCATTCCCGCGACTTCGTCATTCAAGACTTCTTTCAGTTTAACGATGTCGACGGTTCCGAGTTCGGTTGAAGGAACGACGATGGTTTCCATTCCGCAGACGCTGGCGCTGGCCGGATTGGTTCCGTGAGCGCTGTCCGGGATGATGACTTTGTGGCGCTTATAATCATGTCTTTGTAAATGATATTCCTTCATGATCATTAGTCCGGTCGCTTCGCCGTGAGCCCCCGCGAAAGGATTGAAAGAGAATTCGGCCAAACCGGTCAGCTCGGAAAGCATCTTTGAAGTCTGATGGTAAATCTCCAAAGCGCCTTGGGCGGTTTCCGCCGGTTGCAAAGGATGCAGTCCAACGAAATTCGGATTGCCGGCCATTTCATCATTAATTTTCGGATTGTATTTCATGGTGCAGGAGCCAAGCGGATAAAATCCCTGATCGACTCCGTAATTTTTCAAAGACAAACGGGTAAAATGACGGACGACATCCAGTTCGGTGACTTCAGGCATGTCAAGTCCGATCTTCCTAGTCAGTTCTTCCGGAAGGTTCCAATCTTTGACTTCGGATTTCGGAAGGCTGTATCCGACCCGACCGGGTTTCGAGATTTCAAATATCAGTTTATCGTACATTTTTGAAGTCCTCGACTTTCCGGACCAAATCATCCATTTGTTCTTTGCTCCGCATTTCGGTTGCGCAGAACAAAACTTGATTTTGAAGTTTTGGGTTGATCCCGCCGAGATCGAGTCCGGAAAGGATCCCCAAAGTTCCCAGATATTTATTCAGCTCGCTGACGTTGACTTTCGATTTAAGCACGAATTCTTTGAAGAACGGATTCTTGTTGGCTTTTTCGAACATCTTGGTCTTGACCAAACCCTCACACAAATAATGAGCGTTGTTATAAGCTTGTTTGGCCACGGCCGCCAGCCCGGTTTTTCCCAAAAGACTCATGTAAATGACGGTATGAAGAGCCATCAAACTTTGGTTGGAACAAATGTTTGAATTGGCTTTTTCCCGGCGAATGTGCTGTTCGCGCGCTTGAAGCGTCAAAACGAAGCCCCGTTTTCCGTCCAAATCGGTAGTGGCGCCGACGATCCGGCCCGGAAGCCTCCGGACCAAAGCGGTAGTAGCGGCCATGAATCCGACGTAAGGGCCGCCAAACGCGGTCGGGATCCCCAAAGTCTGTCCGTCGCCGCAGGCAATGTCCGCACCGATCTCGCCCGGAGTCTTCAGGACCGCCAGCGTGCTGGGGTCAACGTTCATGATCAAAAGGCTCTTGTTCGCGTGAATCGGTTCGGCGAGTCCGTCCAGGTTTTCAATGACGCCGTAAAAATTCGGATTCTGGACGATGACGCCCGCGACTTGGTCATCCAAATGGGCCAAAAGCGAAGTTCGGGAAGTTCGGTTATTTTCTTCTTCGATGAATACCAGTTCCACATCGCGAAAATGGGCGTAAGTCTTAACAACTTCAATGATCCGCGGATTGAGGGTTTTGCTAATTAACATCTTGTTTCGTTTCGTATGAACCACGGCCATGAACATCGATTCGGCGGTCGCGGTGCTTCCGTCGTAAACCGAGGCGTTGGCCACGTCAAGTCCGGTCAGCTCGCAAATCATGCTTTGGAACTCGAAAATGTACTGCAGATTTCCCTGAGAAATTTCCGGTTGGTACGGAGTGTAGGAAGTCAAAAATTCCTGTCGGGAAGTCAGAGCATTGATGACGCTCGGAGTATAAACATCATAAGATCCGGCGCCAAGGAACGAAACCATTTTTTGGTTGCGTCCGGAAATTTTCGCCATTTCTTCCCGAATCTCGGTTTCCGATAAAGCGGAAGGGAGATTAAACGGTTTCTGATGGATCACCGAGGACGGAATGTCTTTGAAAAGATCTTCGACTTGGCAAACGCCGATCTTATCGAGCATTTCCTTGATGTCGCCCTCGGTATGGGGAAAGTATTTGTTCATTTATTTCGCCAAATTCTGGTAGCTGGCGGCATCAAGCAAGTTACCGATCTCTTTTTGATTGCTCATTTTGATCTTGATGATCCAGTTGGCATAAGGATCAGCATTGATCGACTCTGGGCTGTCAATGATGGCCTGGTTGATTTCCACGATGGTCCCGCTTAATGGGCTCAAAAGATCGGAGGCGGCCTTTACGCTTTCCACGGCTCCGAATTCCTCAAATTGGGAAACGGTTCCCCCGACTTCTCCTCCGTCAACGTAAACGATGGCGCCCAAACTGTGCTGCGCATGATCAGTGATGCCGATAAAGGCAAACTGGCCCTCGATTTTAGCCCATTCGTGGCTTTTTGCGTACTTTAGATTTTCTAATACTTTGCTCATGCTGTTTTCCTCCTAGCGAACGTATTTTTTATCTAAAAATTTCTTGTTTCTGATCTTGGCATTGACCAAGTTTTTCCGGATCCGGATCTGAACAATGTTTCCCATGACCGCATAAGCGCTGTCGATCAAGGCGAAGGCCAAGGCTTTTTCGGTGTTCGGGATCATGTATCCGGTGGTTACCCGGCCAATGACTTTTCCGTCGGCTTCGACTTCGTACCCGTTTCGGGCGATTCCCCGTTCGATCAGTTCCAAAGCGACGACTTTGCGTTTCAAACCGTCTTTTTGGGCCTGAAGCAAAGCTTCGCGGCCGATAAAATCTTTCTCCAGTTTTACGCCGTAATTAAGTCCCGCTTCCAATGGATTGATGGTATCGTCGATCTCATGACCGTAAAGCGGCATGGCGGCTTCGAATCGCAGCGTGTCGCGGCATCCCAATCCGCACAAAGTGACTTCCGGGATGGTTTCGAAATGGCGGAAAAGCTCCAAAATGTGTTGGTTGGCTCCGTAGATCTCAAAGCCGTCTTCGCCGGTATATCCGCTTCGGGAAACCAGGAATTCGTGTTTTTGGATCTTCATCATCGCAAATTCCATCATTTTTAATTTCTGAAGATCAAAATTGGTTAACTTTTGGAGCACTTCATGAGCCTTTGGCCCTTGCAAAGCCAATTGCGAATAGTAGTCCGATTCATCCTTGACCTGGACATCAAAGCCTTTTTGATGAGCGAGGATCCATTCGAGGTCTTTGTCTTTGTTGCTGGCATTGACGCATAACAAACAATAATCGTCCGTAAACTTGTAAACCATCAAATCATCAATGACAAACCCGTTCGGATATAGCAGGATCCCGTAAGTCATTTTCATGGACGGGGCATTAATGATGTCATTGGTAACCAGCCAATTGACGAATTTCAAAGTGTCTTTCCCGCGGACCGCGATCTCACCCATGTGAGAAACGTCGAACAGCCCGCAACCTTCCCGGACCGCTTGGTGTTCCGGC
Source organism: uncultured Bacteroidales bacterium (assembly GCA_964420625.1). Taxonomy (GTDB): domain Bacteria; phylum Bacillota_I; class Bacilli_A; order ML615J-28; family CAG-698; genus UBA2253. The sequence continues at coordinate 3,817 of CAYQUB010000004.1, forward strand.
GTGATCCCGGAATATTCGATCGGCAATAAATAGCCGGCGAACTCGACGATCTTTCCCCCAAGTTTCACATGCTCATCATACAAAATCGTTTTTTTGCTCATAATTTCCTCCATATCAAATCGATTAAATCTTGTTTGCTCGCACCTTCGATGTATTTTTCAATTGGATAGGCATCCAATGCTTTGCCCATTTCGGTTTCCGAAAACCGCGTTCCCGCCATTTTCCCACACCACGTTGTCAGCGGCTGTCTTTCAAAAAAGTCGCCTGACAGTTCGATGGAAACGATCCGCTCCTTTTTTATGTCCATGAAAACCTCCAGCGAACCCCAAGGGAACCGCTGTTTGGCCCGGAATGAATAAGGGGGATTGTGATAATTGATCCATTTCTCGGAAAGAAATCCTTTTTCGATTTCTTTTATTTCTCTTAGTTGATCCGGTTTAAGCGTGAAGGACGCGGTTGTGAAGTGTTTCCACAAACATTCCATCAGCTCTTCGATCGGCATCCGGACAAATTCTTTTAAATTAATGACCCGTTCCCGAACGCTCTTGATCCCTTTGGAGATCAGTTTGGCGTCATCCGGAGTCAGGGAATTGACGAGTTTCTCCAAATCGGTGTCATAAAGGATGGTCCCGTGGAGGATCGAACCGTATTCGTTGTTCAAAAACGCGTTCCCGGAAAACTTCTTGCCATTGAAAAGCAAGTCGTTTCGTCCGGACAGTTCCACTTCCAACCCGATTTTTTGAAAACAGTCTTTGATCAGGCCGAGGTATTGGAGGAAAACCTGTTCCCGGTTCACGTTTTTGGAAAGGAACGTAAACATGAAGCAGCCCTCATCGGCGAAGACCGCTCCGCCGCCGGTGGGACGACGAAAAACGGGAATACCGTTTCGACGCACGTATTCCATATTGACTTCGCTGGAAATTAATTGATTTCGACCCACGACAATCGCTTTATGGAGGTCCCACAAAAAAAAGAGATCTTCTTCCAGTCGGGGCAAGAAATATTGCTCGACGGCCAAATAAAACGAAATGTCTTGTTTTCCGAGAGATTTTAAATCAATGCTTTTCATTTTTTTCTATCCTCTACTATTTTACCATAGACCCGGGCAGATTCAAATGTTTTTC
>CAYQUB010000004.1:4950-12252 GCA_964420625.1 uncultured Bacteroidales bacterium
AAAAAACCATTTAGTTTCCTAAATGGCTGATTGGCTTCATTCGTAGGTATTCAAGTCGTAAGGGTAGGTGATGGTCTGAGGCCCCAGACCCTTGAAATAAAGGATCGTGTAATTGGTGACGGCCCCTTCAACGATCAAGGTCTCGACTTTGAGGACCACATCTTCGGCTCCCAGATAGACTTTAAGGGTGATGGAATCTTTTCCCGCGACGGTAAATACGGTCCCAGCATAAGACGCCAGGGTCAAAGTATAAGTCAGAACGTTATCGACTCGCGATCCGAAAACCAGGGCATCAAAGAACTCAGTCTCGGAATAGAAAGCCGCCACGCTGGAAACAAATTCGTCAAACCCGTAATTGTTGATGATGGTAGCTTCTTCCGTCGGCGTCATTTCCGCTTTGGTCTTGACTTCATTGCGAAGCATGTAAGCAAAACCTTCTTTTACATAAACGTGAGCGGTTTCGGCTCCGGTCAAAGTGTAGGCCATCGAATCGATTCCCGGTTCAGCGTTAAAGTTAAACATTAATTCCGAAGTCAAAACGTTCTCGCCGTCAACGGCTTCGATCATGACATCTCCGGTCAAAGAGTCGGAATAGTCAGCCAAAGTATCGCCAAGCAAAACTTTCAATTCCGCCGGAGTGTATTCTTTCGGCGGAATGACGATGATGTCTTCGGTAACGGTAATGGTCTTGGTTTGTTCGCCGACGCCTTCCACCGAAACGGTGATGGTGACGGATCCGACGGCGATGCCGATTACCAGTCCGTCATCAACGGTGGCAACGGCCTCATCGCTTGAAGTCCAGACATACACGGCCTCCGGTTTGGCGGTCGCGGCGGTCAAGGTGATGCTTTCTCCGGTTTTGACGGTTTCCGGCCCCGTCAAAGTCAAAGTATAAGTTTCCGGTTTATTGCAACCGACGAGCATCAAAGCCAATGCTCCCAGCAATAAATATGAAATGATTTTTCTCATGTTTCTCCTCATTTCTTCTTTCCATGGTATTATACCCGAAAACCGTTTCCGATTCAAGGTTATTTCCGAATTTGCTTAAGATTTTATTGATTATGGGTTATTCGAAACATTCGGGCCGCATGGTTTTGAAAGATGTCATTGGCAATTCCGGGTCCGAATTTCCTATCAACGATCTGGAAAGCTTCATCTATGTCATTTTTCCGAAAGGCATGAACGTCGCTGCCAACCAAATCCACCAAACCGTTCTTTAGCAGCTTGAAGACCAGCTTCTGAACGTCTTTTCCGCCCCGGCCGGTCAGACTATTGCTGTTGATCTGAAAAAACACTCCAAGTTTCTTCAAATCCGCGAGGTTTTTATATTCATAATAATTGTAACGCTCCGCATGAGCGATGATGACTTTGTAACCGAGAACCCGGCAACTGTAAACAAGTTCTTCCATGTCCGGAACCGCTTCAACAAAAGGAAGTTCCAAAAGCAAAAATTCGCTTCCGTTGATGGTCAGCAACTCGTTTTTCTTAAGTAAAGGTATCATTTTCTCGCTATAGGCTACTTCCTGGCCCAGATACAAGGAGACGTCATATTTTCCCTTCACTTGTTTTTGAAAGACCGCGAAGGCGTCTTTTAATTCGGATTGGGAATACTTTCTCAGATCGGGCCTTAAAGCGTGGGAAGTGATAATGATGTCCTTAATGCCGAGGGTAATTTCTCGTTCGATCATCCGGAACGATTCTTGCAAATCATCGGAGCCGTCATCGAAAAACGGCAAAATGTGAGTATGGACATCAATCATCGGAGTTACTCTTTTCGAGAGGTATAGCGATATTTATAACGGTATCCGTAGCGGTATCCGTAATTGGAGATCTTGCGATTGACGTTGCTCAGAATGATCCCGCACAGATTGGCGTTGGATTCCTTAAGCAGGGAAATGGCCTCTTTGGTCTCGCTCTTGCTGGTGGTCTGCTGATTGATGACAAAGAGGGTCGTGTCAACAAGTTCGGAGATGATCAGACTGTCGGTGACCAACAAAACCGGAGGGCAGTCGAGGATGACATAATCGTAAATTCCCCGAAGTTCTTTGACCAGGTTTTTAAACTTGTCACTGCGCAGAATGACGTGCGGGAAAGGAACGATCTCCCCGGCGTTGATGACGTCAAAATTAAACTTGCTCTTTTTGATCAGCTGCGAACGGTCGATTTTGTCAATCAGATAACTGGTCAGTCCGTCATCATTCAAAAGTTCGACGGCCCGATGGACTTTCGGTTTGCGAAGGTCGCAATCGACCAAAACGACTTTATGGCCAAGTTCGACGTAAACGGCGGCCAGATTGACCGAAGTGGTGGTTTTATGCTCGCCCGCCACCGAGGAAGTGACCTGGATGACGCGCGGTTCTTTGTCTACGCTGGAATATTTGATGTCGATCGGGATCTTCCGAAAGCTTTCGGCGTAAGCCGAATTGGGGTTCGTCGCAACCAGAATGTTATATTCTTGGTCGAATTTCTCACGGCGTTTCCATTGTTTCAATTTAAACATGTTTTTCACCTGCGTTATTTTCCAAAGCCGGGATCAAGGCGATGACCGGCAGTTGCAAGGTTCTTTCAACCTCGCTCTTGCTGTTATAACGGGTCGAAAGCTGCTCTTTCAGAATGACCACGACCACACCGATGACGACGCCGAGCAAGAAGCCGATCACATAATTCAATAATTGATTCGGTGAAGAAGGCGCTTGATTCGGATCCAAATCAGAAGCGTTTTGCAAAGTAATGGTTTCGGAAGCGAATCTTAAAGCATCGGCGTCCACTCCCGGGACCTTCGTGTTGATGTTGTCCGCGAGTTCGGAAGCCAAAGCCATGACGATGGTCCGCGCCAAAATCGGATCCGGGTCTTCAAAACTGACGGTAACGGCGGCGGCGGCGCCGATGGATTTGGAAGTAACATGTTCTTGAATGTAATCCCAATCATATTGCAGACCGTTGGCCGCAATGACATTTTCGATGATGTCCTTGAATTTTATGAACTCTTTGATGTTCTCGGCCACTTTGTCCGCGGTGGTCATCCGCGCCGTGTCGCTTCCCGAAGTCTCGGTATCCGCAACATAGATGATCATGTCGATGGAGGCGGTGTACATTGGGGTCACCAAATAATTGGTATAGACGAATCCCAAAACCGAAAAGCCGATGACGATCAGCAAAAGCAGGATAATATTGTTTTTGATGATGGTCAGCAGTTCCATGAGGGTGAAACCCTCCGCCAAATTGTTTTCCTCAACATTTACTTTTTCTTCGTTCATTCATTATACCTTCCATTAATTTATTTTTTGTTTACACGGAGTTATTATATCACAGGAAACAGCCTAAATCAATTTATAAAAATACTAATTTTTGACGATCAAAATGTCGTTTTCAGCCAGCCAATCGGGCAGATCAACGATCTCGATTCGCTCATTGGTCACCGGATGCGAAAACCTTAGCGAATAAGCGTGCAGCATCAGTCGATCGCCGGAATGACCGTATAATTTGTCGCCAACGACCGGATGGCCGATCGCGGAAAGGTGGACCCGGATTTGGTGACAGCGTCCCGTTCCGAGCGTCAGCTCAAGCAGACTGGGATTTCCGGAACGCAGAACCCGGTATTTCGTGACCGCGTTCTTCCCGGTCGCGCTGACTTTTCTTTTGACCGGATGATCGCTCTGCCGATCGATCGGCAGGTTGATCTCTCCGGAAGTTTCCGAAAATTCTCCTTCCGCCATCGCCAAATACTTTTTTTCAATGTTGGTGTCATCCAACAAATGGGTGGTATAGCCTTCTTTCGCCACCAGCGCCAACCCCGAAGTGCTAAAGTCCAGCCGGCTGATGACATGGATGTTGGCTTCGATCCCATTCTTCACGAAATGGTTTTTGAGACGGCTGATCAGATTGTCCGAAAAATATTTGTGAGAAGGCTGGCTGGCCAAATCCCGAGGTTTTCGGACGATGAGAAGATACTGGTCTTCGAAAACGATGTCCGGTTCGATCGCGGAAATGGCGATCTCCGGGTTGAGCGTCTCTTCGTATTCGACGGACAGTTCATCCCCCGGGTGGAGCGGATACCAGTTGGCCGCTTCCGCCCCGTTGATGAAAATTTTTCCGTTCCATTTGATTTTTCGCCCAAAACGGCGCGAGATGTGATTTTTCCGAAGATAATCCTTAACGATTCCTGCCTCGGTAATGACATATTTCAGTTTCATATTGCCTCGAGTGAAAAAAGGGTCGATGTTTCGACCCTAATTCTTCTTATATTCGTCAATGATTTTTTGAATCAAAGCTTGGGGAACTTCTTCATATCGAAGGAACTTTCGGCTGAACCGTCCGCTCGCTTGGGTCATGGCTTTCAGATCGACCGCGTATTTGATGATTTCCGCTTCCGGAACTTCGGCGATGATCTCCTGGATTCCGTTTTGTTGATCCATTCCCAAAACCCGTCCGCGGCGCTTGGTCATGTCACCCATGACATCGCCCACGAATTCGTCTTTCACCACGACGTTGACTTGAACGATCGGTTCTAAAATGGTCGGACCGATTTTTTCCAAAGCATTTTTCCAAGCCAATCCCGCGGCCAGTTTAAAGGAAATTTCGTTGGAATCAACCGGATGATAAGATCCGTAATAAAGAGTGGCTTTGACGCGAATGACCGGGAATCCGGCCAACGGGCCGTGTTCCAGGGTTTCGATCAAACCTTTTTCGACCGCCGGGAAATAGTTCTTCGGAACCGCTCCCCCAACAACTTCTTCCGCGAAAATGAAATCTTCTTGGCAAGGCTCGAAACGGATCCAAACGTCACCGAATTGGCCCGCTCCCCCGGATTGCTTTTTATGCTTTCCTTGGGCTTCGCCTTTGGTGCGGATGGTCTCGCGATAAACGACTTTTTGGTCATTCATGTCCACATCGACTTTGAACATGTTTTTCATTCTTTCCAGAATGTAACCGATGTGCGTCAATCCCTGGCCGCCGATCAGCAGTTGGGCCGTTTCCGGATTTCGTTTGATTTCAAAAGAAACATCTTCCATTTTCAGTTTATGAAGGGATGAGGAGATCTTGTCTTCGTCTTTTTTGTCCTTCGGAACGATGGCTACATAAATGGTCGGGGTGGCATGAACAACTTTCGGGAAAAGAATCGGGTCTTTCTTGTCCGCGAAGGTGAGTCCGGTCGCAAATTCCGCGACTTTCGATACTCCCGCGATGTCGCCGGCGAAAACCGTGTCAACATTGATCTGGCCTTTTCCGCGCACGATGAAAAGCTGAGGAATTTTGGTCAGTTGCTCGGTTTCCGGGATATAGACTTCCTGACCCATGCGAAGGGTTCCGGAATAAAGTTTAAAAATCGAAACGGTGCCGACGAAAGGGTCGATGATGGTCTTGAAGATGATGCCCGAAACCGGGGCATCCGGATTCATTTCCCGTTTGATTTCGGCTTTGGTCTTGGGATCAAGGCCGTTTTTGAAGCCAACCGCCGCCGGAGAAGGCAAGTAATCAACAATGATATCCAAAACGGTGTTAACGCCGATGTTTTTCAGGCTGGAAATGGCCAGAACGGGGAAAATGTCCCCGGCCAAAACGCCTTTGTGCAATCCTTCCCGGATCTCATCCCTGGTCAGCTCTTCGCCGCTGAAATATTTGTCCAACAAGGTTTCGCTGGTTTCGGCGACTTCTTCAAGCAAAGATGAGCGGATCGCTTCGATCTTGTCTTTCAGATGAGCCGGAAGGGCTTCTTCAGTCACGCTGCCATCTTCGGAAGGAACAAATCCTTTTTGGGCCAAAACCCGGGCATATCCGGTCAAATTGACATCGGTTCCGTAAGGAACGGAAAATTCCACGGCTTTTTTGCTCAAACGGGTCTTGACCGATTCAATGGCCGGTTCATACTTGATGTTTTCTTTGTCCAGTTTGTTCATGACGATGACCGTCGGAATGGAGCGTTTTCTACAGATATCCCAAACGCGTTCGGTGCCGACCTCGACTCCTTTCGTGGAATCGACCAGCACCACGGCGCCGTCAATGGCGGAAAGAATATTTTCGACTTCCCCAACCATCTCTTCAGATCCGGGAGTGTCAATGAAATTGATTTTACAATCCCGCCACTCGACCGGCAGTACCGAAGAGGTCAATGTGGTTTGGCGATTTTGAGACTCGATCGAATAATCACCGACGGTGGTTTTTCTTTCGACTTCGCCCTTCTTCTCGATCGCTTTGGAGACATAGAGAGCGGATTCACCAAAACTGGTCTTTCCGGATCCTAAATGGCCCAAGACAGCGACATTCCTGATTTCGTTCGTTTTGTATTCTTTCATACCTACCTCCAAAAAGAAAACGTTATTTTTTTCGCACTATGAGTATTATACTATATTAATGACGCTTTTCCAATGGTTTTTTTATCTATTTCCATCATCCGCCGTAATCATAAAGTTTCTGGGGATGAGTTGACCAAAAATCCGTCGAAGACAGTTCAATCGGGGCGGAAACATCCGCAGCGGTGATGACATAGCCGGAATTATCGATGGTAATGCAGATCGTGCCGTTGCGGTCAACGGTCGGATCCGTCACTTCGCATTCATAGGACCCGCTCAGAGTGACCGTGCAATCGTTGACATCGCCGCCGACCACCGCGTAAATTTCGATGGTCTCGTCATATTGGTAAACGCGGTTGATGGCAGCAGCGGTCGGATGGCCGTGTTTGTTTCCGAAATAATTCCCGTTGGTGATGATGACCGTTTCCGGATCGACCGCCGCCAAAAATTCGGAGGTGGTTCCGTAGCTGGTGGCATGATGGACGGCTTTCAGGATGTCAATGTCGCCGACGTCATTCATGTAATTGCTTTCGGCGGTCCTTCCGTCATTGTTGTCCGCGTCACCGGTCAGCAGGACCTTAGTCCCATAGGCTTCCAATACGAACACCACGCTGCGGCCGTTGGTTTCCTCGGTTTGATAATACCCCGTGTCTACAACGCTGATGGTGACGCCCTCAGCGATCGTGATCACTCGGGAACATCCATTTTGGTTGTTATACGCATCAGTGACCAAACACTCGGAAACCAGATCTTCGGTTTGATAAGAACTGACGTATTCCTGATACAAAAGGGTGGTATGATCCCCGTAAAATTGAAGTAAGTTTAAAACTTCGTAAACCCCGAAGATAAACGGAAGTCCGCCGATGTGATCCGCATCGGGATGGGTCGCCACGATCAAATCGATGATCTTATCTTCGCTATGGGCGTCAATGGTTTCCTGAATGGCTTGGTTGGAAGCATTGAAGTCGCTTCCCGCGTCGATCAAAAAACCAAACCAAACACACCCAACACA
>CAYQUB010000004.1:12262-20298 GCA_964420625.1 uncultured Bacteroidales bacterium
TGTGTTGGGTGTGTTTGGTTGTTTTGGGTCAGTTTTTCCCGCGTCGATCAAAACGTCATAATCACCTAATTTGAAATAAACGGATTCGCCGGTATCGCTGGTCCCGTACTTTCCCAAATCAATGAAGTACATTTCCAAGGGGGTAACGGTCGATACTCCCAAAACGGTGATGGAGCGAGAAAAACTGACCGGAAAAGCCAGTCCGGTGACGGTCGCGGTCATGATCACGTCCGCGCTTTCGGACGGGCGGTCGATCAGACCGTCATCGCTCATCAGGTCCGGATCGGAACTGGACCAGGAAATGATCCCCCCAAACCGGGTCGTTCGCGGCAGGATCAGCGAATGGTTGGTTTTATCAGGAACATTTGCTTCGATCCATTTTTCAATGTCCTCAGCACTCAGTTTCCGTTCAATGATCAGGTTATCAAAGTCGACCCGAAGGTCGGTCAAATACTCGGTTATCACCGCAATTTGGAAATAAACGTCGCCATTCAAACCGGAGACGTCCAATTCCGCCGGAAGATTGTTCGCATCCGCGATGATTTGGGTATAAAGGTTGGTCCAGGCAATCAAATCATCCGACCAAGACACCAAAACGGTGGTCGGTTTGGTCAGTTTGTCCGCGTCGGTCGCATATAACTGGAAGTCAAAAGCCAAACGGCTGGGGTGAGAAACCGGACTTTGCGTCGTCAGCGTCGCGCTTTGGTCGGCTTTCATCCGAATGATGGCATCCGCCTCATTCAAAGCCAGGATCGCCTGATGGAAAAGGAGTCCCCCCGCGGTCCAATCAGTGGCATAAGTGCCGGTGTCGATGGTTTCCGGTTCCGGATCCAAAGCGGTGAAGACCGGTTCGGAAGCCAGCATGGTGATGGGAAAGGCAACTTGCGCCGAGGCGGACCCTAACGATACTTCCGCGGTCAGCGTCACGCTTCCCGTTCCCGCTTTCGTTCCATCATTAGTCAGAATGGCCGGATCAGAACTGTTCCAGGAAATGGTCAGTTCCGGAAATTGGGTAACCGCCGTGAGTAAACCGATGTTGGAGAAGCTGTCTTCCGGAACGAAAAGTCGGGAGGCAACGTAATCCACTTTCCCCTGATCGGTCATTTCCATTTTCAAAACCAAGACCTCAAAGGTTTGGGTGATCGGACCCACGCCCAAAAGCCCAAAAGCAAACTGGGCCAACCCGTCATCTTCCAAAACCGTAAAAGTTGCGGTCAGGGTAACCCTTTTGTCTCCCGCCGCAAAAATCGGGCGATAGACCTTCCCGTCCGGGTAAATGATTTCGGAATCATCCGTTGCCCAGGCAATCGAGATGTTGTCATAGCCGGCGACACTGGTCGGAAGGACCAGGTCATCCGCCGTTTGGTCCGGAAGGCTTGCATTCAGAATGGTCACGATCTTGGCGATGTTGGCTTCTTCGCGCACCGCGATCGTGAAATAGCGGTATCCTAACCCGCCCAAAACGGCCCCGGCCACAATAAACAAGAAAATCCCAATCAGTTTAATTCCGATTGGGGCTTTTTTGACGGATTTTTTAATGGTTCTTTTAGCCATTATCAGGTCCTCCTATATGTGAAATTTTTTCTTGAATTCTTCTTTAAGATCTTTACGGACAAAAGTGATCATTCCCAAAAGGGTAACGAACGACAGCGAAGCCGCCGCCAATGAGGGCCACAAAACATCAACCACCTTGAATGCCCATAAAATGAAAGGAATGAAACCGAAGACGCTGGCGGCGACCGCGTACATGACATAATGGCTGATCTGGACGGAATTGATCACCAACATGACAATGATGGCCATCAAAGCCGCCATCGAAAGAAACGGGATGACATAGTTGATGGACCAGCCGGTCGACTCGCTGAAATAATCGATTCCGTAGTTAAGAACGGACAGAGCCAGCATTTGGACGATCAGCCGCATCGGGACATGGCCTTTTCCGCGCAAAGTCGCTCGCAGCAGGATCCAAAGATAGATGATGCTCAAAAGAACGATCGGTGACCAAATGTGCGGATTTTCCGAATAAGTAAAAAAATTAACCAGTCCGGCCGCCAGAATGAACAGCACCGAGAAGAAACTGAGAACCTGAACAAAACGGTTTTCCTTGCGCGGCCGCTTGATTGGTTTCGGATAGACCGGATATTCGAGCTCGTTTTTGTCAATCTCTTCCAATATTTCATTGCAAAGGGGGCAGGATTTTCTTTCCGTTAAAAAATAGACATTGCATTTAAGACATTTTTTCATTTCAGACCTCCAACTCGTTGGTCATGATGACGACGTCCGCTCCGAAGCTGGCTAACAAACGGAAGAATTCCCGTTGGATGTCGCGTTCAAGCAGGGAACTGGTAAAACCGACCATGAATTTGTCTTCATAACTGAGACTGGCCACATTGACCGGCGAATGGATGGAAGATCCGTTCGCGAAAACCATGTCCGAGACATACGGAACCATGGATCTCGGAAGTTCGATGGCGCCCATGTTCGAATAACAAATGCTGTTCGGAGAATCGCCGAAGGCCTTGTAACCAATCTTCAGCACCAGGGTTTTTATGAACAGCGGAACCAAACGCATGGCGAGGTTCTTCTCGATCCTGACATTGGCCATCATGAGCTGATGGAGCGGAGTCTTCTGAAGCTGAGCTCCGAAATCGGCCTTGACGCCCCGGGCGATCTCTTCAAAAGTCGATTCTTCGGTAATCCGTCCGGAAGTCCGGATGAAAAGCGAAAAGTTTCTCAAGGTCTTGGAAGGGAAAAAGCGCCGCAAGTTGACTGGAACCAGCAGTTGGAAGGGGCGGTCTTTGTCTTCAAACAGATACAGGGATCTCGAAGCGCTGTAAATGAGACAGGTACTGATGAATTCGGTGATCGTCAGATCAAATTTTTTTGATAGTTCCTTGATCTTGGCGAGTTCCATGGTCCCCTGGACCAGAGTATTCCATTCGTTCTGGTAGCGGGTCCCTTTGGTGATCTTGAGAGCCTTGAGTTCTTTGCGATTGGCTTTGACTTTGGGCGAGTAATTGTGAACGAAACTGTCCTGGGATTCTTCGTTCCGGGTCTCGACGTCGGACAGGATGAGTTTTTCCGGTTGGACCGGTTTTCCCATCATCAGCAGATATTTGAAAACGATTGATTTGAAAAATTCCAAAGCGCCCCCGCCGTCGGTCAGGGAATGAAACATTTCAATGGTGATGCGTTTTTTGTAATAACTTAAGGCAAACATGAAGTTTTGGTGTTCTTTAAAGTTCATGTTCTCACAAACATGCGGACTTTCCTCGATCACCTGCGGGGTTTGGTCGTTCTCTTCAAAATAATACCAAAAAAAACCTTTTTTAAGCTTGACGTTATAAACCGGAAACCGGTTGATCGTGGCTTCCAAGGCTGTTTGCAATATATCTTTGTCTACTTCTTCGGTCATGGTAAAAGAAAGCCGAAAAATGTTCGATCTTTTTTTACTGGAAACGGAGGGGAAAACTTTGGCGGCGTTGTCCAGCCGATACCATCTGTTCATAGTACTCCTTCTTGGAAATGTCCGTAAGTCACGTTTTCGATTTTTTTGCCTCCGGACTTTCGGAAATAGATCTCGCTGACTACCTCGACCTCCGCGGCCGTTTCAGTGGTGAAATCCAACAACAAATTGTTTACCCCCATGTCATACAGCTCGTCAACATATTCGATCAAATGCAATTTCTTGCCATTCAATATTTTAACATAACATTCGTCATCTTTAAAGACCGGAAATTCAAAACCGCGACGATCGGTCAAAACCGTGTCATTCCGGGCCGGGCATGACCCGCAGCCGAAATGGGCGCTGATCGGACAATACTTGAGCATCATCAGTTCATACCGCCCGTAAACCATCATTTCCAGATTCGGTTTCCTCTGGAAGCGGGTTTGATAGGCCGCAATCAGATTTTTGATTTGGGTTTCAGACATTTCCAAAGACAAACCGATCCGTTTCGCTCCCAGTCTTTCCAAAAGATTGACCGAAAGACTGTTGACGACGTTCATGTAGATCGAAGTGCAGGATCCGCTAACGGCCGATAGATCGCTGACCAAAGACGGTTGCTTCGGCTGACCGTGTTTGTTGATCCTCGGCGTCACATAAAGCAAATGCGCGGACGGATAAGCTGCGGCTTCGGAAAGGAGTTCTTGGGAAGTGACATAGATCTGATCAAACGGAAAGGCCGCCGCGGCTTTTAGCTGCTCGGAAGAGCGGACTTTGGCGTTAAGTCCATGTTCCAGAGCCATTGGCTTCCCGGCTTCGATCGGTTGCGGTTGGATCTTCCGATTCGGATACGAAATGCCCAACCGACGCTTTAAGCTTTCCAAAGCCCGACGTCTAAGTTCGTTGATGTCTTTGATCGGCAGAAACACCGGACGATCCAATGTCTTTTTCAAACTTCGGAAGCGGAAAACGGTGGTGGCGGTTTTCCCGATTTGTTCGATGATCCGGTCATTCAGGGCCGGGTTGGCGGACGGCTGAACCGGGTTCTCCGATTCCGCGGTTTCGGTGATCCCGCCCACGGAAAGTTTCAGGCCAAGATGATCATCCTTTAGGAAGATCTCGCCATCCACTTCCACCTGCCGATAATTTTGATCGTAAGTTTTCCGGAGACTTTCGATTTGCGCAATGTCGGTGGTCAGAAACACTTCAGCCCCCAACAATTTGTCTAAATGGGGCTTTATTTGAATGATGGAGCCGGCGGGAGCGAATTTCACCGCCGTTTTATCCAAATACATTTGGTTGATGACGACGCCGTCGACGTTTTCGCCTTTGATCCGGATGGCATCGCCGCTGCTCAATTCATGATCAAGCCGGATCCGGACCCATTTCGGACTGGAAAAAGTGACTTCCCCGATCTTGATTCCGATGTGATTGGAAAACTCCGAATTCGAAAAGTCGGCGTTCTTCTCTCCCAACAGGAAGCCTTTCGTGAATTGACGGTTGAAAATCGATTTGAGCGCGTTGATGTTTTCTTGGACCGGCCAGCTTTTCTTTTCGCAGTAAGCATCGATGGCCGTTTTGTAACTGGCCACGACCTGAGCCACATATTCCGGGCGTTTCATCCGGCCCTCGATTTTTAAAGCATCGATCCCGGCCTCCGCCAGCTGATCAATGTATTCGATCACATTTAAATCTTTCGGACTCAAAAAATATTCGGTTCGGCCGTTTAAAGTATATTCCGTTCTGCAAGGCTGGGCGCAGCGGCCCCGGTTTCCGCTTCTTTTCCCGATGATCGAACTCAAGTAGCAGTTTCCGGAACAAGAAACGCAAAGCGCTCCGTGCGCGAAGACTTCAATCTCGAGACCGGAATGTTTTTTAATTTCCGCGACTTCCGAAAGGCTTTGTTCTCGCGCCAAAATGACCCGTTTAAATCCCAGTTTTTTCAGAACCAGCGCCTGATCCAAACTATGGATGTTCATTTGGGTCGAAGCATGCATCGGAAAGTCCGGGTAGCGGTGGGAAATGAAATTGGCCACTCCGAGATCCTGAACGATGACGGCATCGCAATCATGCAAATAAAGGAAATCGAGGAATTCTTCAAGCGCCGAAAATTCTTCGTCAAAAACGACAGTGTTGACGGTCACATAGACTTTCACGCCGAACAGGTGGGCAAAAGCGATCATTTCTCCGATTTCTTCATTGGAAAAATTATCGGCGTAAGCCCGGGCCCCAAAGGATTTTCCGGCGAGATAGACCGCATCCGCGCGATTCTGAACCGCCGCCTGAAAAGCTTCTTTGGTTCCGACGGGAGCCAGCAACTCAATTTTCATTTCTCCACAGACTTTCTATTTCATCCAAAGCCTGACGGACGGACTTCACGAAGTCCTCTTCGGAGATCGGGCTGTCCTTCTTCGCAACGGCTTCGGAAGCAAGCGGGCCCTGGTAGCCGCTGGCTTTAAGATTTTTGACCAAATTTGCCCAATTGATGGTCCCGGTCATCGGCACCAAATGTTGATCCCGAAGGCCGTTGTTGTCATGCAAATGCAAACAGGTCATCCGGTTTTGATAAGGTTCCCAGGGGAAATCCTCAATATTGTGCGTGAAAGCATTGGCATGCCCGCTGTCAAAACAAAATTTCAGATGGTCCGAAGGGCAATTTTCATAAAGGAAGTCCAGGTAATTCAGACTTCGAAGATTTTCCAAAGCCAAATTCAGGGAATGTTGTTCACATAAACTCAGGATCTCTTTAAACCGGTTCAGGCCGGATGCATTGAAAGCCGGTGGATTGACGGAACTGGAAACGTGAAAAATGACGGCCGGAGCTTTGAACCGGATCGCGTCTTCGAGGGCAGTTTTGATCTTGAAAAGATATTCGGACGATGATTCCCCTTCCAGCCACAGATCATTGCAGTGCTCAAAAGGAAGATGAATGGTTTCGATCCAAAGTCCCGCTTCGCGCAACGCGGAAACGGTCTCATCCAAGTTCTCCCGCCAAAACAGGAAGACCCCGTCAAACCCGTATTTTTTTATCAGTCGGATCTTCTCCTGGTCATCGGAAGCAAAGCCGTAATCGTAATAAATGATTTTTTTCATGATTTCCCTCACAATTTAAAAAAGTGCGGTTTTCGGTGCACTTTTTTCAAAATACCGGTCGGTTGAACCCGATCATTTTTTTAACATATAAAGAATGCCGATTGTTCTCGGACCGCAATGGGTGGAAATGACGCCGCTGGCAAAAGTTTCCAGGATGGTATCCACTTTTACGATGTTTTTGACTTGTTCTTTCAGATATGCGGCATCTTCTGGGGCCAGCGAATGCGTGACCATAATGCAGTCGGGATCAACGTTGTTTTTGTCTTTGCGCAGGTAATCCAACATGACTTCCAGAGCCACGGAGAATTTCCCATGCGGTTTTTTGGCCACGACCATGGCCCCGTCAATGACGCGGATGATCGGTTTGATCTTCAAAAGGGTTCCAAAGATCCGGGCGGTACCGGAACAACGGCCGCCTTTGTGAAGATATTCCAAAGTGTTGATGGCAAATTGGGTTCGGACCAAAGGGACCAACCCCTCAAGTTTCTTGGCGACGGTTTCCAAATCATCCCCCGCGTCGCGGAATTTGCAAGCCTTTAAAAGCAATAAGCCGATCCCGCTGGACAAGTTTTGCGAGTCAACGATCCGGACCCGTTCCTTGGGGAATTCATTGGCCGCCAAAAGGGCGGTTTGGTAGGTAACGGAGAATTTAGCCCCGATCCCCATGAACAAAACGTCATGGCCTTGGTCAAGGTGTTTTTTAAAGCATCCGACGAAAGTCGAAGGATTGACAGCGGACGATTTTGGAAGTTCGCCGTATTCTTGAACTTTCCTATATAAATCTTCAGTCGAAATGTCAACCCCGTCTCGATAGGTCTTTCCGCCGATGGTGATGTACAAAGGAATCACTTCGATGTCTTTCGAGCGGTAAATTTCTGGCAATAAATCGCTGGTGCAATCAGTAATTATTTTTATCATGTTTTCCCACCTCGTGTCAAACAATATTATATATCAAATTGGCCGTTTTCTCAACACTTTATTTCGGATAACCCCGAAAGAGCGGCCAATCGGTCGAATTCCGCGGCGTAAGAACGCAGGTCCGCTTCGTTTTTGTGAAGGATCTCCAAACAAAAGGTTTGGTCGTAACCGATTTCCCGAAGTTTGGAGAAAAACGCCGGGAAGTCAACGGTTCCGCTTCCGAAACCGCGGTGTTCGTCGTTTACGCCATGATTGTCGCTTAAGTGCAGATGGCAAAGTCGATCTTTCAAAACCGCATGATAGGCGAGGTCCGGTCCGGAGGCCACATGCGCATGGCCGATGTCAAAAATGAATTTGAGGTTCGGTTTTCCGGTTCGCCTGATGATGTCCAAAATTTCTTCCGGACTGCAGCCCAGTTCTTTCTCGGTGGGCATGTTTTCGATCATGACCGTCATCCCGAGCCGGTCCGCGTAATCGCAAAGATCTTTCAGGACCCCGGTGATCCGGGCAATGTATTCCTCGCGAGGGCGGGCTTTTTTTACATAACCCAAATGCAGGGTCGCTTTTTTGGTCCCGAATT
>CAYQUB010000005.1:0-20057 GCA_964420625.1 uncultured Bacteroidales bacterium
CGCAGATGATATCGACTTTCTTGTTGATTATTTACCATCATTAAAGAAATCAAAGGCCAGTAATCATCAAATAATAAATCGAGCAAGCACTTCCTATTGACTTATATCAAGCATATGGTGAATATAATTTTGGCATATTAAAGAAATAGCCATCAGTACTTGTCGCGAGTAGAACATATTTTTTAAGAATTATCTGGTTAAAAATAATTTTGTGAAATACAGAAAAATTACCTTTTTATTAATTTTTGAAGACATATCCATTTCTTCATTGCTATTGATTTTAGTTTTTACCATTCAGGATCACGTTATGAAAGGCTTCATAAACTTTGCCTATTTATTTTCACTTTTCATTTTCCTTATTCCTTCAATCATTGTGGACTATAAGATTAAAAGAATGGTGAAATCGTGAAAGCAATATACAAAAATTTCTACCGTTCAAATGCCCTGGTCTCATAAAAACGGGAAATAAGTTTAAAAGTAACAAAAAAAGCTAGCGGGAAAACGAATTGCCGCTAGCTTTTTTATTGTAACGATTGTTTATTATCCGTCAAAATTCTGGCTTTTGGAACAAGGATTACCAAAAGAGGGAAAATTCAATTCTCTTTTTTTGTTTTTCGCCCTTATCATCCTTGAAGAAGCCATCACAGAAACATAAAACCAGAATTTGGAATTTTTCCAAAAAAACGCTAATCATTCGCCGGCGTACTGGCCGCAAGCGGAAATCATTTGATCCACGAATTCCCCGACTTCGGAAGAACCGTGAAAGTATTCTGCGACGGTCTGGTTTTCGATGACGATCAAGGTTGGAAAAGATGGTATCATCAAGTTTTCCGCGTCAGTAACGCCCAAAACATTGTCCTCGGATCCAAACAAAGAGGCATTAGCGGGATCTTCGTATTTCAGACTGAAGATCGGGACGGCGGTTGGATAATTAAGTGAGCCGGCCAGATCGTAATATTCCCGGATCTTTGGGAAAATCGCTTCACAGCCCGAACAGCCTTCTTTGGAAAAGTAAACCAAATAGACGCTTTTTTCCAAAACGAAAAGATTGGTTTTCAAAATGACATCTTCTTCCGCGGCGAAACCGGCAATGGTGAGATTAAACTCCTGGGATTCGGTCTTGGTGTAAACGGTGATCTCGTACTCTCCCGGAACATAATTCAAAAACAAGTTTTGAGCAAAGACGATCTTTTCGCCGTCTTGTACCCAGATTAGATCACCCAAGAGATTGGGGCCGGAAATGCGGGCTCCCAAAGGCAGGAAATCCGCCGCCACTTCAAGCGAGACGGGAGACTGCTTGTCATAATAAAGATTATCGGAAGCTTTTTTGCAGCCGCAAAGCACCAAAATTATCAAAAAAAACAGTAAGGACATTGGTTTCATGACATTCACCCAAACCATTATAACATTTTTGCGGCTTGGTTTCCAGACAAACCGATTGACGATGAAGGGGAATGTGGTAAAATGATTTGAGGATCATATGAGAAAAATATTGACGCTGCTTGGCTTCATCGTTTGGATGGGGTTCATATTTTGGAATTCGCTGCAGACCGGAACCGAATCCTCGGAAACCAGCGGCCGGATCGTTTCCTTTTTGATGAGGGTGGCTCCGGATTGGCTTTCCGAAGACACTCTGTCTTTGATCGTCCGGAAAACCGCCCATGTTTTGGAATTCGCTGTCCTGGGTTGGCTGGGGGTGCAGATGTTTTGGCGCTGGCTTCCCAAGGTTCGGTTTTGGGTGAGGGCCATCATCGCCTTGGGGATCTCTTTGGCCGCCTCGGGGGCGGATGAGACGATCCAGCTTTTTGTCCCCGGCCGAAGCGGGGCTTTCGCCGACGTTCTGATCGATGCGGCGGGGATCGCTTTGGGGCTGCTTACTTGGTTGGCGCTGAAAAACCGGAAAAAGAAAAAAGACCAGATTTTCCTTAACAACCGTCCGCGGGTGTGATATAATTATCAAAGCAAAGAGCAATATCAAAAGAGGAGACCCAAGCAAATGAAGAAATTGAAGATCGTTTTGTTATTGATGATCAGCCTGTTTTTCGCCGGATGCGCCAAATCGGACATCGATGTTTTCCGTTTTGTCAATCACGAACTGGAAATCCAAGTCGGCGAAGAAGTCGTTCTGAATCTGATCTACGGGGAATACGACGAGAATGACGAGGTCATTTATACTTTTTCGAAAGAAGGCATCGTTTCTTTGGATGGTAAAACCGCTACCGGGATCGGCGTCGGCGTAGTCACCGTCACTGCCACCATCGACGGCATCAAAACCACCAAAGTGATCATCACCGTCATCAACGAACCGATCGATTCAATGCAGATGACCTGCCCCGATACCATCAGCGTGGGCGCAACGGCGCAATTGACCGTGTCCGTGCGTCCGGATCATCTTTCCAATGAAGTCATCTGGTCGATCGAAGACAGCGATCAAAGCAAAGCCTCCGCGGCCACCATTTCCGAAACCGGACTTTTGACCGGCGTCGCCGGAGCAAGGACCCAAGCCGAATATAACGCCGGCGGAGCCAAGATCATCGTCGTGAGCCAATCGATCGCCGATCCGACCATGATGGTCAAAAAAATCGTTTATGTTCAGTACCTTCCGACCGTGGCCCTCGGGTTATCAACGGCCGAAAACGTGACGATCATCGCGGGAGGAGAAAGCGTTCAGCTGATTGCTTCCATCACCCCGGGACGCGCTTGCCCGGTCGTGACTTATTCTTCCAGTGACAATACCGTCCTGCTGGTCGATCAAACCGGCTTGGTCACCGTTCCCGAAAACAGCACCAAATACGAAACCGCGACCATCACCGTCCGATCCTTTGACGGAAAAACCGCCACTTATGACCTGACGGTCGATAATCCCAACGACTAACCAGTAAAATGAAACTCCGGAAACGGAGTTTTTTGTTATTCGGCCGAAAATCTTTGACAGGCTTTCAGAAAAATGTTAAGATGTTCGTATCAAAACCGGGAGGGAAATATGAAATATTGTCAATTTTGCGGTTCCGAATTGGAAGAAGGATCCAATTTCTGCGGAAACTGCGGCAAGAAGCAAACCAGCATTTACAGCCAGGAAGGGTCAAGCGGAAGCCAATACCGTTCCAACGATGCTCCGAACGGCGGATATGCCGTTCTCGGGTTCTTCTTTCCGATCGTCGGATTGATCCTTTATTTGATTTGGAAGGAAGAGTATCCGATGCGGGCCAATTCGGCCGGA
Organism: uncultured Bacteroidales bacterium; assembly: GCA_964420625.1. Classification (GTDB taxonomy): domain Bacteria; phylum Bacillota_I; class Bacilli_A; order ML615J-28; family CAG-698; genus UBA2253. Next base: position 3,221 of record CAYQUB010000005.1, read on the forward strand.
AAAGGAGCTTTGATCGGATTTATCCTCAGCATAATTTCCAGCATTTGCTATGCGGTTGCGATCTTCGCCGGATGGTTTGATCTTTCGTACTTTGTTGAAGCTCTTCTTCCGCTTCGGAAATAAAACGAAGAGCCTTCAATTTCCGAAAGGGATCCCAACCGCATGATAAAGGAATTTTTGTCTGAGCTGATTGCCCGAATCGGCGAGGTTCCGCTTTGCAACGGTCAGGCCGACACAACTTTTCAGATCTTCGGATTTCGTTTCTTTTTGTGTTACCGCTGCACTTTTGTGATGCTGGGTCTGATTGTGACCGTTGCGGTCCTGAGCCGTTTTGATCGGCAAAAGCAATTGTCCCGAAAAAACGGGTTGATGCTCGCCCTTTTGTTGATGTCGCTTTTGGTCATCGACGGTACCGCGCATTATTTCTTCGGACAGGAAACCACCAATTTGATCCGGATCCTGAGCGGCATGTTCGCGGGGATGGGATCGGGGTTGATGGTGGATGCCTTTTTTTACAAAACCAAATCATTTGCATAAAAAAAGCCGGAATAAAATTCCGACTCAGAGCGCCGACTTGGCAGCGCTCCTTTTCATCGGGTTATCAAACGGGACGAAAACACTAACTATTTAGCTTTTTAAGACCTAAAATGGGAATTTCATGTCCGTTTTGGGTTAATTGGGAAAAAATAAACAAACCCCATCTTTGGAAATGGGGTTTGTCATCAGTCTGAGTCGGAATAAATTTCCGGCTATTTTTTATTTTCTTTTCCTTTTCAGGGCCACGAAGGCGCCCAGAGATTGGTTCCGGAGAAACAGCCCTTCTTCTCGGGCTCGGGTTCGGGCTCGGGTTCCGGTTCGGGCTCGGGTTCGGGCTCGGGTTCGGGCTCCGGTTCCGGATTGACGGTGATTTCGATCGAAGAGGTGACGCTCCAGCGCTTGACCACATTCATGGTGATGGTCACGGTTCCCGCGGAAATGGCGGTGATCTCGCCGTTTTCGTCAACGGTGGCGATCAGCGGATCGCTGGAAGCAAATTCCAGATCCAGTTCCTGGGCCGGGACCACGACGTAGGTCGGCGTGAATTTGTCCCCGACGGTCAGGGTCTTGGCCGGGTAATCATAAGCCAGCAGGACCTCGGGAGCATCAGTTCCGTAAGTCAGCGTTTCGGTATAAGCGATGTCGCCCAAAACGTGAATGGCGTTGAAAACCACTTCGTGTTCTTCGTAAGGCGAAACATCGTTCATCAACATGAAGTTTTCGGACGGGAGCGCTTCTTGGTACAAAGCTCCGTCCAAGTAAAGTTCGAACTTGGTGATCTTGCCTTCAACCAGATCGGAATCCCAATAGAAACAGGTTTCCCCCTCCAGGTTGTCGGCGATCCGCAGATTCGTTATGGTTCCGAACCGTCTTTGTTCGTTGATGAGATTGAAAGACTTTTGAACGATTTCGCCGCTTCTTAGCGTAGCTTTGATCAGAATTTCGTATTCATAAGCGTCCGCCGGGAGGTTGGTCAGCGAAACGGAGCTTTGGTTGACGGGATAGGAAACGGAATGGAGAACCTCGGTGTCATTTCCGATGATCTCGATCCGATTGATGCGGCCGACGCCGGTATTCGCAAACGAGACGGTCGCTTTCGAGAAATCTTCGGGATCGCCCGTTACCTGAAGCGAACGTTCATAAGCGCTCGGGACGACATTGGCTTTGGAATAGATGGTCGCCTGGGCATCGTTAACATGCGTGATCGGATCTTCGGAAACATAATCTCCGGCGGTGGTAACCAGTTTCATGCTCAGGACGTTTCCGGAAATGGTGATGACGGTCCCGCCGTCGACCTTGCCGCCTTTGGCGAAATCAACTTCCGCCATTGGAGTCCCGTCCGGCATGGAACGGTCGCCGATCTGGATTCCGGTAATGTAAGTGGTTCCCTGGCCCGGAGTGACGGTGGCTACCCCGTTTTGGATCTTATAGGAACGGGCATAAACGTGATTATGTCCGGACAAGACCAAATCGACGCCGCATTCGTCAAACAAACTCTGAAAACCGGTGCGCATGAAGGCGGCCTGGCTGGCGTTCAGACTGTCGCCGGTATAGAAAGGCCGGTGCGAATAAACGATGATGAATTCCGCCGGGTTGGCATTGACCACTTCCCGGAACCAAGTCTGTTGGCTGGCCAGAAGCGACGCGTTGCTCGCGGCGGCTTCGGAATCGAGCGATATGAACAAAGCATTTCCGTATTTGAAGAAATAAGTGGTTCCATTGACGCCGGGGGCTCCGTTGGCGGGGTTGTTGGTGACGGCATTGAAATAGGAAGCATCGGTAACGGCGGCCTGGGGATTGTAATAGTCATGATTGCCGATGGCCATGACGTAAGGCATCGTTTTGGCGGTGTCCATTCCGTATAAGGCCGCCCATTGGTCATAAACGGTTCCGTAGGCAACGGAATCGCCCGAAAACAGTGCGAAAGCCAGGTTCTCGGCGGTCGCGGCTCCCTGGTTCAAAACCGCATTGGCGGTGGTGACCCGGGCCGGAATCGGAATGTACGAATGAATGTCGGTGACGTGCATGAAACTGAAAGTTTCGGCTCCGCCGGTTTTGAAGTGGAAAGTCGGGGACATCCGGGTCGCTCCGACCCGATAAATGTAGTCGGTGTTGCCGTCCAAAGCCGTCAGACTGGCTTTGCACTGCAAAGTCGTGGTCAGGCCTTCGAAAGGAAGAGCGGAACAAGTTCCGATTTTGCGGCTGGCCGAAGTAAAATTGGCATCGTCGGCTTTCGTGTACTGAACAAAGGTTCCGGTAACTTGCGTATGCCACGAGATATTCATTTCGGAGTTCATGTTTTCGCCCGGATTGGTGATGATCATGGTCGCATCGATTGGCACGGCGCCAACGCGGATGTTGGCGATGGCCGCGAAAATCAGCAAGATCAGGCATGCTTTGATTAATTTTCGCATCTGTTTACCTCCAAATTGCATTTATTATAACGCGGGACCCGCCCGAATGACAGCGAATAACCGGAAAATCAGGGAGTTTTAACGACGGTTTTTGATTGGAACACCATGCTGTCCCCAAAATCTTTTCCGAAAACGAATTTTCCGATTTCCGTATCTTTCCGGTAGACATCGATGACCGTTCCTTTTTTGGTCTGGGACTCAAAATGGATCTCCATTTGGCGGATCTCTTCTCCGTCTCCGAGATCGAGAGTGTCGAAAATGATGTTGGCGTACATGGCGTTGTTCATGTGCCGGTTGTGGTCGATCTCCGACGGCATGACCGGATGAGTCCCAACCTTTAAAGCATAGGCCGGGGAAGTATGTTTGATCATTTTGTCCTCGAAAAGCCGGTCTTTCACGAAAGTTCCGGGGAAATGCCACTTTTCGAGGGTCACGGTTCCGGTTTTCAGGTTGACCATTGTCCAAATGCTCGATCCCTTTATCAAATCGTTGCCGACTTCGTCCTGAACCAGGTATTCCCGGCCGTAATAGACCCTTTCGACCGGCAGCGGCCAAGTCGTGATCTTGATGGTTTGGGAGAGATGGGGCTGAGATTCGATCCGGTACCTGGTTTTAAGCAGCACCCAAATTTTGTTTTGGGCGAGCAAATCTCCGTAACCGGCCCCGAGGATCACCGAATGAATGTTGGCGACTTCCTGAAAATAGTTCAGAATCGCATAGGGCCGGATGCGGTCGTAACCGTCGAAATCCCCGGCCGTCAGGGGAAAAGTTTTTGAGAAAATCATATTTTCCATACTTATTACCTTCATTTCTTTAAACATTATACCACTCCTGGGGGTAAAAACGCCACCCAAAACGCAAAATTTATCGTGCAAATGATGGAAATTGTGTTAAAATATGAACGGTGATAAATATGTATGATGTAATCGTCATTGGCGGCGGCCACGCCGGAGTCGAAGCCGCGCTTGCCAGTGCCCGTTTGAATAATAAAACTTTAATGATCATGGGATCGTTTGCCAGGATCGCCAACATGCCCTGCAATCCTTCGATCGGCGGCCCCGCCAAAGGCATAATCGTTCGCGAGATCGATGCGCTTGGCGGCCAAATGGCCAAAACGGCGGACAAAACCTTCTTGCAGATCAAGATGCTGAACAGTTCCAAAGGACCGGCGGTCCGGGCGCTTCGGGCTCAGGCTGACAAGGTCACCTATCCCAACATGATGAAAGCGATCGTGAAAACGACGCCGAACCTCGAGACTCTGGAAGCCTACGTTGAGGAACTGATCGCCGAAGACGGAAAGATCAAAGCCGTCCGCACCGATAAAAACCAGACCATCGACGCAAAAGCGGTCATAATTTGCAGCGGGACCTATCTTTCTTCCCGGGTCCTGGTCGGGCATACCTTTCATCCCTCCGGACCGGACGGCGAACCGACCACCAACAAACTATCCGAATCGCTTCGTTCGCTCGGATTTGCGCTGATCCGCTTAAAAACCGGAACCCCGCCGCGGATCAAGAAAGAAACGATCGATTTTTCCAAGACGGCTCCGCAATACGGAGACAAAGAACCCTGGCGTTTCAGCGAAGAAACGACCGAGGTTTTGCCACTGGAAAAACAAGAAAAATGTTATCTGACCTATACCACTCCGCTGACGCATCAGCTGGTCCGGGACAATCTGCAATTTTCCAGTCTTTATTCCGGATTGATCGAAGGCGTCGGCCCAAGATATTGCCCGTCCATCGAAGACAAAGTGGTCAAGTTCGCAGACAAAACCCGCCACCAAATCTTTTTGGAACCGGAAAGCCAGCTCATCGACGAAATATATGTCTCGGGTTTATCCACGAGCATGCCCCACGAGATCCAGGAGCAGCTCGTGCATAGTCTGACCGGGCTGGAGAAGGCGGTCATCGCCAGATACGCTTACGCCATCGAATATGACGGCATCGATCCGACGCAGCTGAAAAGAAGCCTGGAATCCAAACTGGTTAAAAACCTGTTTTTCGCCGGTCAGGTCAACGGGACCAGCGGTTACGAGGAGGCGGCTTGCCAAGGGCTGATGGCCGGCATCAATGCCAGCCGAAGCTTAAAGAACCAAGAACCTTTGATCTTGCGCCGGGATGAAGCTTACATCGGCGTTTTGATCGACGATCTGATCACCAAGGGCGTGAAAGACCCCTATCGGATGCTGACCTCCCGGGCGGAATTTAGGCTGCTTCTGCGCCATGACAACGCCGAAGACCGCCTGCTCGGATACGGTCACGAAATCGGGTTGGTTTCGGATGAGCGTTATGCCGCTTTTTTGGAAAAAAGAAAAAAGATCGAGGATTTAAAAATGGCGGTTCAGTCGATAAAGATCAATCCCAAAAAGGAAGTCAACGAGTATTTGCTTGGACGCGGGCGCGACGCCATCAATGAAAAGATCACCGGATACGAATTTTTGAAACGTCCGGACAATGATTTTTCGGACCTGAAAGCCGTCAGCGGTTTTGATTTCCAAGCCAGTGCCGGGATTGGCGAGCAGGCGGAAATCGAGATCAAATATTCCGGTTACATCGACAAAGCTTACAAAGAAGCGAAAAAGATGCAAAGCATGGAAAGCCGCCGGATCCCCGATGATTTCGATTTTGAAAAAGTGCCGAACATTGCCAAAGAAGCCAAAGAAAAACTCAAGAAAGTGAGACCGGCCACCCTTTCGCAGGCATCGCGGATCAGCGGGGTCAACCCGAGCGACGTTGCCATTCTTTTGGTTTGGCTGGAAACCAAGAAACATGCTTGAAAAATTTCGCTTGACGCCGAAACAATCGGAACAGTTTGAAAAATATTATGAATTTTTGATTTCGGAGAACGCGAAGTACAACCTAACTTCCATCACCGCCAGAAACGAAGTATACGCCAAACATTTTTTTGACTGTCTGGAACTGTCCGAAGCCGTGGATTTATCCAAAGCCGGAAGTCTTCTGGACGTTGGAAGCGGAGCGGGATTTCCCGCGATTCCCCTGAAGATCCTTTGCCCCGAACTGAAGATCACGATCATCGAACCGACGGCCAAGAAAATCAATTTTCTGAAACAGCTTCTGGAAATGCTTGGGATCACCGGGGTGGAACTGATCAACGCGCGGGCCGAAGACGCCACGGTCCGCCGCCGGGAAAAATACGACCTGGTGGTGGCCAGAGCCGTGGCTCCGATGGCCGAACTGTTGGAACTTTGCATTCCTTATGTGAAGATCCAGGGTTATTTTTTGGCCATGAAGAGCGGCACCTATCAAGCCGATCTCGACGAAGCCAAACACGCTTTGACCAAACTGAGTGCGGTCCTGGCGGGCGTGCATGATTACGTTCTGCCTTCCGAAATGGGAAACCGGGTCATTCTGCTCATCAAAAAGCAAAAACTGACCGCTTCGGTCTATCCGCGCAAATATGCGCTGATCAAAAAAAATCATTTGTAAAGAGGGATCACATGGGAAAAATTATCGCCATCGCCAACCAAAAAGGCGGGGTGGGGAAAACCACCACGGCCATCAATTTAGGAGCCGCCCTGGCTCATGAAGGGAAAAAAGTGCTTTTGATCGATTTGGACGAACAAGCCAATGCCACCGTCGGTCTGGGGATCTCGCGGGAATTATGCGAAATAACCATTTATGACATTATGGTCGGAGGCCAAAGCATCGAGGAAGCCGTTTATGAGACCGCCGAAGCGAACATTGATCTGATCCCGGCTTCGATCAAACTTGCCAATCTGGAAGTTGATTTGCATCCGCGGGAAGACCGGAATACCGTTCTTCAAAGCAAAATTGATCGGGTTCGGAACAAATACGACTATATTCTTCTGGATTGTCCCCCTTCGGTGGGCATCATCGTGGACAATGCCCTGTTTGCGAGCGATTCGGTCATCATACCGGTCGAATGCGAATTTTTTGCTTACGATGCTCTGACGCAAATGGTCAGCAAGATCAATCAGATCCAAACGCAAAAAAATAAATTCAACCAGCTTCTGACCATTGAAGGGGTCCTGCTTACCAAACTTGACAACCGTAACATTTTCGGTTACAAGATCGCGGACAAAGTTCGGGATCTCTTCCCGACCAAAACTTTCAAAACCATCATCAATCACTCCAGCCATCTTCAGGAAGCCCCGATGCTCGGGAAAAGCGTTTTGAAAAGCGCTTATCATTCCCGCGCCAGCAAGGAATATCGGGAGTTGGCTCAGGAAATAATGGAACCGCATCCGGAAAGCAACAATTAGCGAGGTCATCATGCAAGTAATCAAGGATTTCATCATTGCTAACGCCAACAAAGTTTTGACCACGGTCATTTTGATCGTGGGTACTTTTCTGATTTTTTTGGTGGTCGGCCTGCTGGTGGGAAGATTCGTCAAGAAAAACAAAGACCGACGCAAACGCGCCGTCACGCTGGCCAAAATGACCCAGAGCCTTTTTCGTTATGTCTTCGTCATCATCATTCTGATCATCATCCTCGACGTTTGGGGACTGAACGTCATGCCGATCCTGGCGGGAGCCGGGATCGCGGGGATCGCCCTCGGATTCGGGGCTCAGAACTTCATCAAAGATCTGCTCGCGGGAATGGCCATTGTTTTCGAAAATTACTTTGACATCGACGACATCATCGAGATCAACGGATTCAAAGGGAAAGTCATAGAAATCGGCCTGAAATCGACCAAAATCGAAAATTGGAAAGGCGAAATCAAGATCTTCTTCAACGGCGATCTCAAAGAGATAACCAACTACTCGAAAAACCCTTCAACCGGGATCGCGGAGATCGTGGTGGATTATCGCGAAAACATCGATAAAGTCCGAACTTTGTTAGAAGAAAAACTGGTTACTCTGAAAGATGCCTTTCCTCAGATCCTGGAGGGACCGAACATCCTCGGGATCACCAAACTCGATGCCTCCGGGTATACCATTCGCATTACCGTGAAGACGCTCTCCGAGACCCAATACTCGGTCGAAAGAGAAATGTACCGGTTTATCAAAGAATTGTTTGAAGAAAACGGGATCCGGCTTGCGACCGGTTCCTTGGTGGTTCGCCATGACGATTAATCCAAGTAATTACAAAAACGGAGATATCTACGAATTTCGGAAAGTTCACCCCTGCGGCGGAAAAAACTGGAAAATGATCCGGGCCGGAGTCGATTGCAAATTGGAATGCACCACTTGCAAGCGGATCATCATTGTCCCCCGGATCGAGCTTCAGAAAAAAATAAAGAAAGTTATTTCTCGCGAAGAAATCCCTGTTTAGGGATTTTTTAGAAATAGGAGGCGCCATGATTGAATTAAGGCACATAACCAAAGACTATCAGGTCGGGAAATTCAAAGTCCGGGCTTTGGACGATGTCTCGCTTCGGTTTCGAAAAAGCGAATTCGTCTGCGTTCACGGCCCGAGCGGCTGCGGAAAGACGACGCTTTTGAATGTCATGGGCGGGTTGGACGGCTATGATTCGGGAACCCTCTTGATCAACAACCAGGATACGGCGGCCTTCAAAGACCGGGACTGGGACTGCTACCGGAATCAATCGGTGGGGTTTGTGTTCCAGGACTACTATCTGCTTCCCCATCTCAATGTTTTTGAAAATGTTGAACTGGCTCTGACCCTGACCAGGATCTCCAAGCCGGAAAGAAAAATCCGGGTCATGAAAGCCCTGGAAGCCGTTTTCCTTTCAAAAGAAGCTAAAAACATGCCCAATCAGCTTTCGGGCGGCCAAATGCAGAGAGTAGCCATTGCCCGGGCGATCGTGAATGATCCGGACATCGTTTTGGCGGATGAGCCGACCGGGGCGCTTGATTCCCGGACCGCGGAAGTCATCCTGAACATTCTCAAAGCGATCTCCAAAGACCGCCTGGTGGTTTTGGTCAGTCACAATCTGGCCCTCGCGGAACAGTATGCGACCCGGATCATCGAACTTTTGGACGGAAAAGTCATCAAAGACAGCCATCCGTGGCTTAGCGATGACCCAAACAAGACCTATCAGAAACAGAAAACCGCGATGAAGTTTTTCGATGCCATAAAACTTAGTTTCAAAAACATGCTGCGGACCAAAGTCCGGACCCTGCTGACCACATTCGCGGGATGCATCGGGATCATCGGCATCGGTCTGGTTCTGTCCATATCCAAAGGCGTCAACTCTTACATTGAGGAAGTTCAGAAATCGGCGCTCGGAAATTACCCGATCACCATCATGAGTTCGGCGAAATTGTTGGATGAAGAAGGCGAAGAGATCCCGGAACGGGAAGAGTTTCCGGCCGGAGAAACCGTCGAGATCCGCAGCGGCGAGACCCATTATGATTATTATAATGTCATGGAACCGGAATTCCTCGCTTATTTGGAAGCCATGCCTTCGGAACTGTACAGCGTCGTCGATTACAATACCAGCATCGCGATGAACATTCTCTCGCAGACATCGAGCGGATTTCGGAAAGTCAGCCAAAGCCAGTTCAGCGAAATGAGCACAGACGAAGCTTTCGTTTTGGCCCAATACGATGTTCTGAAAGGATCGCTTCCGAATGAAGCCGACGAAGTTGCTCTCGTCATAGACAAATACAATTGTTTGGATGCCATCACGCTTTATTATCTGGGGATCGATTACGAGAACGTCGAATCATATACTTTCGATGCCTTGCTGGCCAAACAGTTCAAATTGCTTTTCAATAACGAGTATTATCAGAAGACCGGGGATGTCTATGCGCCGAAGGGCAGCAGCCAATACCAAAGTTTGTATGTTAATTCCCAGTTCACCCTAAAGATCACCGGCATCATGCGGGTCAAAAAAAACGCCAACACCGTTTTGTATGACTCCGGGCTTTTGTATACTTCGGCGCTGACGGAAACGGTTTTTGAAAATGCCCGCCAATCGGACATTTACGCTGATCAGGCCGCGGCCGGATTAAACCAAAACGTCTTCACCGGGCTGCCTTACGAAGAGATCGTATCCTTTTCTTCGACCACTTCCCCGGAATACCAGCTGACCCAAACGTTTTTGTCCATCGGAGCCGAAGTCAACACGACCCGGGTATATGTATACACATCGACTTTTTCGGACCGTTTGGCCATCAGCGATTATGTAGTCGCCTATGAAAACGAAACGTCGCCGATCAAGATCACTTATTATGATTACATGAATACGGTCACGACCGAATTCGCGAATCTGGTGCGGGTGTTCAGCACCGTTCTGATCATTTTTTCATCGGTTTCGCTGGTGGTTTCCGCGATCATGATCGGCATCATCACCTATGTTTCCATTTTTGAACGGATCAAAGACATCGGGATCATGCGCAGCGTCGGAGCCCGAAAAGCGGATATCGCCACTCTGTTCAACTTTGAGACCATGACGATCGGATTATTCTCCGGGATCTTCGGAATCCTCGGAACGCTGGCCCTGATGCGGCCGGTCAACGCCATGGTCAGAAACCTGGTGGTCGATTACACGGTCTCGTTTACGGGGATCGCGCAAGTCATCGTGGCTAAATTCGAAGTCCGATACATACTGTTTTTGTTATTCGGGAGCGTGCTTTTGACCTTGGCGGCCGGGTTCGTTCCTTCGGTCATCGCGGCTCGGAAGAAACCGATTGTGGCCTTAAAAAGCGAGAGGTAAAACATGATTAAAAGATTCATCAAATATTATCGTCCTCACCTGAAACTTTTGGTTTTAGATCTGGTCTGCGCTTTGGCGATCTCCGGGATCGATTTGTTGTTCCCGATCGCGACCAACCAGGTTCTGAAAGTATACATTCCCGACCAGAAGATCCGACTCATGCTGTATGTGGGCGGAGGATTGCTGATCCTTTACGGGATCCGGTTTTTGCTTTCTTACATAATCGGCTATTACGGGCACGTCATGGGGATCCGGATCGAAACGGACATGCGCTCGGATCTGTTTAGGAAACTGCAGATTTTGGATTATCAGTTTTTCGATAACAAAAAAACCGGCGAACTGATGACCAATCTGACCTCCCACCTTCACGACGTGTCGGAGATGAGCCATCATGCTCCGGAAGATTTGTTCATATCCACGATCATGCTCCTCGGCAGTTTTGTCATCTTGATGCTGGTGGAGCCGCTTTTGACGCTGATCGTCTTCGTGTTTCTGACTTTTCTCATCATTTATTCGATTTCCCGCCGGCGCAAGATGATTTCCTCTTTCCGGGATTCGCGGACGGCTCAGGGGGAACTGAACTCGGAGATCGAAAGCAGCATCAGCGGCATCCGGCTGACCAAAGCTTTCAATAATGAACAATACGAACAAAAAAAGTTTGAGCAGGTCAATGCTCTGTATAAAAAGGCCCGTTCGAACATTTTCAAAGAGATCGGTTTGTACGGGTCCGGAAATGATTTCTTCACCAATCTGGCCAATCTGGCGCTGCTTCTGTTCGGCGGATATTTCGTTTTCATCGGCCGCATCGGTTACCTGGACCTGATTACTTTTTTCCTATATGTCAACTTCCTGATCCGGCCCATCCAGCGGCTCACCAATTCCATGGAACAGATCCAACAGGGGTTCACCGGCATCGAAAAGTTTTACAACATCATGGATGTTGAACCGAAGATCGTTTCCCCGGCTGATCCGATCGTGAAAACCGACTTTGTTGGGGACATCGAATTCAAAAACGTGGAGTTCAGTTACAGCCAGGATGACCGCGAATACGTGCTGAAAAATTTCAGTTTGGAGATCCCGGCGGGAAAGAAAATCGCCATTGTTGGGGAAACCGGAGTTGGGAAGACGACGATATCGAAACTGGTGCCGCGCTTCTATGACGTCAATTCCGGGGCGATTTTGGTTGACGGAGTCAAAGTCACCGATTATGATCTGTACAATCTGCGCAATGCCATCGGGATCATTCAACAAGACGTCTTCATCTTTTGGGGAACCATCGGGGAAAACATCCTGTACGGACGGCCGGACGCGACTTTCGAGGAAGTCGTGGAAGCGGCGAAACGAGCCCAGATCCATGATTTCATCATATCTTTGGAACAAGGTTATGACAGCATGACCGGCGAACGGGGAGTAAAACTCTCCGGCGGCCAGCAGCAGCGGATCTCGATCGCCCGTTTGTTTCTGCGAAATCCGAAGATCCTGATTTTGGATGAAGCTACTTCTTCTTTGGACAATCTGACCGAAAACCTCATTCAACAAAGTTTTGATGAACTGTCCAGCGGAAAGACCACCATCATGATCGCTCACCGCTTGTCCACCATCCAAAACGCCGATGAGATCATCGTCCTTGGAAAAAACGGGATCATGGAACGGGGAACTCATCAGGAACTGATCAAAAGCGGCGGTTATTACGCGGCTCTATACAATGCGACCCTTAACACCGCCATGGTGTAAAAAAACAACAATATAAAACGACCAAAAAGCCTTTCTCCCAAAGGTTGGACCGGGAAAAAGGCTTTTTTGTTATCTTCGAATAATTAATCCAGATTCAAAGGAGCCGACCCAAAAACTGCGTTGATCAAACTCCCCCAACCCGTTCAAGGTAGAAAAATGACCAAAGGATGAAAAACATGGAAAACACAGCCAGAAAAGAAAATAAATAAGAGATAAGGTATTTATTTTTATGCAAAAGCACAATCATCAGACTCCCAAGATAAATGCCGACGTAAGGGACTAAAAACCATGACATTAAAAGATTTTTTGAGAAATCCATCATCATCCAACAGATTGGCGGGATCAAAAACAAAAGTGAGAGCAAAAGAGCAAAAATGATTTTTTCGGATGTTTTTTCGGCTGAATCATATTGTTTTATGGTAAGGAAACCCAACCCCAAATGGGCGAAAACCAACGGAACGAAGAACCAAGCCAGTTCATTAAACCAGCCAAGCAAAGTGATTGGAAAAATCAGCATGCCCAATTCGAAAACCACGGAAATGACCACAAAAAACCGAAGCACCTGTTTTTGATGGATCCGTAGGGAAGCTAAACCCATTAAAAAAGTTTGGATTAAAACAATGATTGGGAAGTAAAAAAATGGCGTGAATTCATGAACCTCATCTTGGAAGACAAGCATGACAGAAATGAAAGCCAGCATCGTCAGCAGGGCAGATAAAAACAAGATTCCAAGAAGCCAACTTTCAACTTTTTTCATAATATACCCCCCATAATTCAATTTTTGAAACAGTTTGGTGGGGGTTAAACGGGGGTTTGTATAAAGATCCCCCTTGTAATAATCGCCATGAATTTATCATTAGTGATCCCCCCTCTCAAATGAATCTCTCTCAAATTGTGCTTAACATGATTCATCGTTTTCTCAAAACAAATACGGATTTACATCATATACATAATGACTTTCCATTGTTCGATAAGCGACCTTGTCGTATTTAAAATTTAAAAAAATTTCCCATTTCCTCTTAATTTAAATCAAGGACGACTGGACAGTGATCGCTTCCCAGGATTTCCGGCTGAATCCGGCTGTCAAGAAGACGGGGACGCAGACGGTCGGAGATGACAAAATAATCAATTCTCCAACCCACATTGTTGGCCCGGGAATTGAACATATAACTCCACCAGGTATATTTAATGGTGTTCGGATATAAATACCGGAATGAATCGGTAAAGCCGGCTGCCAGCAGTCGGGAAAACTTCGTGCGTTCTTCAATGGTGAACCCCGCGTTTCGCTCATTGGCCTTCGCGTTTTTGATGTCGATCGCCTCATGAGCCACATTGAGATCGCCGCACATGATTACCGGTTTCTTTTGGTCCAGCGAAATCAGATAGTTTCGGAAATCATCGTCAAATTCCATCCGGTAGGGAAGCCGCGTCAATTCCGGCTGAGAGTTCGGAACGTAAGCAGTGACGAAGTAAAATTCCGGATATTCCAAGACCGTGACCCGGCCTTCGTCGTTATGTTTGTCACCAATTCCGAAAACAACCGACAGCGGTTCCGATTTGGTATATACCAACGTTCCGGAATAACCTTTTTTAACGGCGTTGTTCCAATATTCGTGATAGCCCGGGAAAGAAAAGTCTTTTTGGTCTTCTTGCATCTTCGTTTCCTGGATGGCGAAGATGTCAGAACCAATTTCATTGAAAAAATCTTTAAAACCTTTGTTCATGGCGGCTCTGAGGCCGTTGACGTTCCAGGAAACTAATCGCATAGGAAATCCTCTTTCTTGTTTTCACATGTTTTTCGGATAAGTCATTATACCAATTATCCCTTTCATTATCAACCGAATAACCGAAAATGTCATTTCAAAGGAGAAAAAAGATTTCTCTGAAAACCCAAATGATGATATAATGAAACCGGTGAATGGCATGAATAATTATTTTTATGATTCCAATTCAAAGAAGATGGGGAATTTCCTGTTCGAAAAGGGCGAATACCCGTTCAAAGGCCGATTCTATTGGTTTCTCGTTCTGCACATTGAAAACCAGACTGACGAAAAACCGATCATGGATTTTTTGAAAGAACTGCTTTTTGATGCCGTCTTCGTCCGAGTGGGGAAAGAAATCCTTGTTTTTTACTTCAATGAAACCGATGTGGACTTCCGAAGCATGCAAGCGTCGATCGGTGAAGACTTTTCCCTGTTGGTCCAGTGCTTCGGAAGCGGTCCGATGAGTTCTTCTCATCCAGAATATTTCGAAATCATCCTGAAAGCTTATCAGAAGTATCTTTCGAAGAAACCGCTTTTGTATTACGGGATCGTCGATCTGCTTTTGGAGATCATCAAGACTGACCTTCGCGATCTCAAGCCGCTCAGAAGCGCGATACTGAACCGGGTCGAGAACGATTCTCAATTGGAAGGTCTGATCCTGAATCTCTTGGAATGCGATCTCAACGTTACCAAGACCGCCCACCTGACATATATGCACCGCAACACCGTCATCAACAAACTGGAGCTCATCAAAGCCCAAACCGGACTGAACATTCAACATTTCAAAGATGCGGCTTGCATGTATTGGCTGATCAAGACCAAGTAAGCAACCAAACCGGCTTCGGCCGGTTTTTTTGTGCAAATTGCACATTGTCAATTTTAGATGCCAATCGTATAATTGGAGTAACTTTAAAAAAAAGGAGATTTTTTTATGGCAACAGTTACAATGAAGAACCTTAACAAAGTCTATGACGGCAACGTTCATGCGGTCGCAGACTTCAACCTTCAGATCAAAGACAAAGAATTCATCGTCCTCGTCGGACCTTCGGGCTGCGGAAAATCCACGACTCTGCGAATGGTCGCCGGACTTGAGGACATCACTTCCGGAGAATTGCGCATCGACGAAGAAGTCGTCAATGACGTCGCTCCGAAAGACCGCAACATCGCGATGGTTTTCCAAAGCTACGCGCTGTATCCGCACATGACCGTATACGATAACATGGCTTTCGGACTGAAACTTCGCAAATTCTCCCGGGATGAAATCGACCGCCGCGTTCAGAACGCCGCCGACATCCTCGGATTGAAACCGTATTTGGATCGCCGTCCAAAGGCTTTGTCCGGCGGACAGCGCCAACGGGTCGCTTTGGGACGGGCCATCGTCCGTGACGCCAAAGTGTTCCTAATGGATGAACCATTGTCCAACCTGGATGCCAAACTGCGGGTCCAAATGAGAGCCGAGATCATCAAGCTGACCGAAAGATTGGGAATCACCACCATTTATGTAACCCATGACCAAATCGAAGCGATGACCATGGCCACCAGAATCGTCGTCATGAAAGACGGATTCATTCAACAAGTCGGAACCCCGAAAGAAATTTATGACAATCCGAACAACATCTTTGTTGGCGGATTCATCGGAACACCGCCGATGAACTTCCTGGAAGGGAAAGTTTTCGAAGACGGATTCTTCGAAATGGGGGATCATAAACTGGGCGTTTCCAGGATCAAGATTCCTCAAGACAAATTCCAAATGTTGAAAGACCAAAAATTCCTGGAAAAACCGATCATTCTCGGAATTCGTCCGGAAGACATCCACGATGCTCCGGAAACCATTGCCAAACTTCAGGATTCCAAACTGAAGATGAAAATCGACGTGGCCGAATTGCTCGGAGCAGAAACGCTGATCAATGCGGTTGTCAATGGCCAGACCTTGGTCGCGAAAGTCGCGGCCCGGGTTGACATTCACATGGGCGATGACATCGAAATGGCTTTATATATGGAAAAATGCCACTTCTTTGATCCGGAAACCGAACAAAGAATCAAGAAATACTAAACCATAGCTTAAACAAAAGGACCGGCGGATGCATAATCCGGCGGTTTTTTCAAAACAAAGCGGTTGTCAGCGATGAGCTTTTGATGATACAATGATTTCCGAAGTTAAGTTTTGAGAAGGGGAAACAGCGATGGACCAAGAGACTTTGTTTTTTGAAGAAAAGAACGGCCGAACCGTGGAAACAAAAACTAGCCAAACCGTCATTCATGCGCAAACGGTCAGGAAGATTTTTGAAAGCATGTGTCTTTCCCGGCTGACGACCCTGCAGGGCCGGATCGGGGCGGTCCGAAAACAATTCGGATACCGGTATAACGCTCCGGTTTATTTGGCGCCGGGACTGATCTTTTTTCGGATCCGGACCGAAAACTCCGTTTATTGGATTAACGGGGAACAAACGGTTTTTGTGCGCGGGGAAGGGCCAATCACCGTTATTTCATTTCGGGGAGGAAAAACGCTGCGGGTCGAAAAACTTCCGAAAACCGTTCGGGGGGCTTACGAAAAAGCTTTGGAAATCGGGAATTTCATAAACCGTTTACATCTTTATTAACATATATACAAAATATTTTTTCGTGATATAATGTAGTAAGAAAAGGAAACCGAATAAGGAAATATAGGAGTGAGAATATGAGCAAAAAAACCATTCGCGACGTTGAATTGACCGGAAAGACCGTGTTGATTCGCGTTGACTTCAACGTGCCGATGAAAAACCACACCCAACACACCCAACACA
>CAYQUB010000006.1:0-10563 GCA_964420625.1 uncultured Bacteroidales bacterium
GATAAATACTTTAATTTTATCATTCTGTATAGGGTATAATAAGGACAAAAGTCTCTTTCAAATATTGTTGTGGATATCAACCTCCATATTTACTATTTTACTAATAATAGGATTATCCCAAATGAATTTGCCTGTTGCAGAACAAAGCATAATTTTGGCTGTATTTATGATGTTTTTTATTGCTGTTCATATAGGGGTATCAATCGTAGGGTTAGTAATGATTTTTATATGGGAGAGTCAGAAATTTAGACTTAATGATATTATCATATTAATAATACCTGTAATTTTACTCTGTTTATATTTGGGCATAGCGTAAAATATTTTGTGTAAATGAAAAAATGAATTGAATTTAAAAAGGAATCTCACTTTAGTATAATAGAGTTGTCCAAAAACCACTATACGAAGGAGATCCCTCATGAATGATTTTACAACAGAACTCTTAAAAACGCTACTCGAAGGTAAAGATATCACCGAAATTTTTAGGTATCATGTCGAATGTGCGGTGAATCAGCTGCTTCAATATGAGCTCAGAGAATTCCTAGACTATGATAAGTACGACCGTAAAGGTTTCAACTCCGGTAATAGCCGAAACGGCTATTACGAACGCACTTTAAAGACAGAGTATGGTGATCTGTCGTTAAAGATCCCCAGAGATCGTAATGGTGAGTTTGAGAATCAAACGTTAACCCCTTATAAGAGACAGAATGACACCGTGGAGTCGATGATCATTCACCTCTATGCAAACGGGATGACCACCGAAGAGATAGCCCGCATCATCGAGAAGATGTACGGTCATCACTACACCAGACAGACGGTATCCAACATCACCGCTGCCGTGATTGGGGATATTCATGCGTTTAATCACAGAGATTTATTCCAACGCTATGCGGTCATCTACTTGGATGCCACATACCTACCCGTCAGACGGGACACCGTCACCAAAGAGGCTTTATACTTCGCTTTAGGGATCACGCCTGAAGGTTATAAAGAAATCCTTTCATACAGCCTCTATCCAACCGAATCCGCTCATAACTGGGAGGTTGTCCTATCGGATTTAAGAGCGAGAGGTGTCGAGGAATCCTTGCTGTTTGTCACCGATGGACTGAAGGGAATTAGCGATGTCATAACCAACGTTTATCCGAAGGCTAAGCATCAATCCTGCTGGGTCCACCTATCCAGAAACGTTGCTCATGCGGTGAGGGTTAAAGATAGGGTTGAAGTGTTATCCGATCTTAAAAGGGTCTATTCCCAAGATTCAGTGGAAGCTGCGAAAGAACAGCTTGATACATTCATCAAAACCTGGGATAAGAGATATCCAAAGATGACCGTTAAATTCAAGGACAACCCATCACTTTTCACCTTTTTGTCTTTTCCTAAGGAGATTAGAGCGTCCATTTACACGACCAATCTGATTGAAGGTTTCAATAAGCATTTGAAGCGTTACACGAAGCGAAAGGAACAGTTCCCAAATGAGGATTCGCTCATCAGATTTGTTGGGACTTATGCCGATGATTATAATCAAAGATTCCAAATGAGAATCCATAAAGGATTTAAATTAGTCACTGCAGAACTGAATGAAATGTTCAATTAATCGTCGCGCTTCAAAAATCTGAAACCACTAAAGAGAGTTCTAAATACTTTAATTCATTTCATTTACACATAATTCTTGACACTACCGTTTTGTTTTTATTGGCACTCGGGTTGTTTTTCATCGGTTGCAACGAACCGGATGACAATCCGGATGATGATCCGATCATTCCCGATCTAACGGTCACTACTCTTAGCGTCACTCTGAAAGTGGCGGAGACGCATCAGATCGCCGCCAGCATCACTAACGGCGAACCCAAAACGACTTATACCACCCTCTTTGTTTCCGGAAACGAAGCGGTGGCCACCGTCAGCGCCACCGGACTGGTTACCGCGGTAGCCGTTGGTCAAACCACGATCACGGTTTCGATCTCGGAACATCCGACCGTCATTCAAACCGTCAGCTTGACCGTTGAAGCGGCCGATGATCCCAATCCGGATCCTGATCCTGACCCCGTTGAGCCTTTGACTCTGACCGGTCCCGATACCGTTTTCGTCGGCAGTAGCATCACTTTGGTCGGCGACGATGCGGATAATGCGGCACACGCCGTTTATTGGGAATCTAACAATACCGCCATTTTGAGAGTCGACCAAAACGGAGTCGTCAGAGGCATGTCCGCCGGAACGGCGAAGATCATCATTTCCTCTTTCATTACCGGAAAATCCATTGAGAAAGAAATCACCGCGGTCATTCCGGAAACCACCGGGATCGAGATCGCGCCGCTCACCATTACCAACATTACCTTGTCAACCTCATTCAAAATAAATGCCACGATTCTTCCAATCGGAGCGACCGGGGAGATCCTTTGGGAATCAAGCGATCCCGATGTCGCCACGATTGACGCCAGCGGCATCGTTGACCCAACCGGTCCAGGAGAAGTTACCATGAAAGCAACCGTCAATAATACTTCATTTTCCGCGGAAATTACTTTCACCGTTACTCCGACTCCGGTCGAGATCTTCGATCTTTTCAACGTTGAAGATCCGCTCGTGAAAACCGTCCGCGTTTTCGGATATGAAAATGATGGCGCTTCCAGTTATGATTACGCCATGCGCACCAGCGTCAATTTGTATCTTTCGGAACCGCTGACCATCATTGAAGCTCCGATTCCATTGCGTTCTCCAGTGACAAACCGTTCGGGAATCATCAAGACCCAAACCGATTACATCACCATCCATGATACGGCGGCCGCAGCGGCGGGAGGAAACGCCTCAGCCCACAGCACTTACGTCGTTAACGGCGGAGGGGAAGGCGAAACCTCCTGGCATTATACCTGCGGAACCGACGGCATCTACCACCATCTTCCGAATAACGAAGTCGCTTGGCACGCCGGCGACGGACACCGTCTTTCGGACATGACCCAGGCCGCCAACGACAGTCTGATCCTTGCTACCTCCGGAACCCCGATCGTATCGATCACCCCGGACGGATACTATTCTTTGAACGGAACCAAATCCGCCATCCTCGCTCCGACGGACAGCGGCCGGATCCTGACCGCCGCCGAGATCACTTCTTCGGGAGTCAACGTCGAAGTCGGCGAAAACCGCAATTGGTGGATCGGAAACACTTATTTCAGCTCCGGATACGGAGTGATCGCCAACGCCGGCGGGAATTTCAACAGCATCGGCATCGAATCTTGCATCAACGTGGGCAGCGATGTCTTCCTGTGCTGGGCCAAACTGGCCAAATTAGTGGCCTTCCTATTGGAAGAACAAGGTTTGGACATTACGGCCGTCGTTCAGCACAACTTCTTCAGCGGCAAGGATTGCCCGATGACGATGAGACATGCGGAGATGTGGCAATACTTCGTCTCGATGGTCAAAGCCGAATATTTGGTTCGGACTTACCTGAAAGACTATAACATCCAGTTCATTTCCAGCGATCCGACCCTTGTCAGCAATAACGGCCGGGTCATCAATCTTCCGAACGTCGCCACCCGGGTGGCTTACACCGTTCGCATCACCAACAACAGCGGCTATGACTCTTCGAAGATCTACTATGTTGATCTTCCTGCGAAAACCGCCTAACCAAAAAACGAAAAGCATGTTCGGCTGAACCATTCAGCTGAACATGCTTTTTTTAGTTTATGTTAAAAAATTAGTGGTGACCACGAGTTCTTTAACCGGTTTTTTAATGCATAAAATCGTAAGGAGTGATCTCTTCCATCTCCGAAACGTTCAAATCTTCGATCGTCAGCTGGAAACTGAGATTGTTTTTTATTCTTTCCAAAAGTTTGGTTTTCCGCTTGGTCTCGATGCCGGCGATCCCATGAACGAAAGCTTCGATGCTGCCCATCATGATCAAAAACCTTTTGGCTCTGGTCACGGCCGTATAAATGAGTTTCCGTTTAAGCATGACGTAATAACGATAAGAAAACGGAATGATGGCGCAGTCAAATTCGCTGCCCTGGGCTTTGTGAATGGAAATGGCATAAGCATGGGTCAGATCTTCCATCTCGTCTTTCGTGTAGTCGACGCTTCCGAAATCATACATGACCGTCAAACCCGTGTATTCGTCATTTTCGGAATTCAGATTCAAAACAAAACCGATGTCGCCGTTCATGACCTTTTTTTCGCTCCGGTTGACCAGTTGGATGACTTTGTCTCCCGCCCGGAAAACCCGGTTCATGTGTTTCATTTCGCGGCCGTCGCCGGGATTGAACCGCTCTTGCATTCTCGCGTTGATGGCATTGATCCCCACTTCGCTTTTGTAGATCGGCACCAGGACTTGGATGTCGCGGATCAGATCCAGTCCGCTTCCCAAAGCCTGCTCGACGGTCTTGAGGATGTTGGGGATGATGTCCTGATCTTGCATGTTCAGAAAATTCCGATCCGGTTGCTTTTCCAAAACCGTTTCGGGGATGACCCCCGAATTGATCGAGTAAGCCAAAGCGATGATCGATGAACCTTCGGCTTGGCGATGGATCTTGTTCAAAACGACGGTGGTGATCTCTTTGGTATTGATCAGATCGGCCAATACGTCGCCCGGCCCGACCGAAGGCAATTGGTCCACGTCGCCGACCAAAACGATCCTGACATTGTCTTCCAGGCTTCCGAACAAACGGGCGGCCAAACCGACGTCAACCATGGACATTTCGTCAACGATCAGAATCCGGGCATCGGTTTTCGCCAGCGGTCCGTACTTGTAGATGCCATGGCCCTCATAACCCAAAAATTTATGGATCGTGGATGTGGGGTGCCCGGTCACTTCTTTCAGCCGTTTGGCGGCTCTTCCGGTCGGAGCCAAAAGCGCGATCTTTTCGCGGATGGCCTCATTCGGATACAGCCGGACCAAACATTCGATGATCCCTTTGATGATGGTCGACTTGCCGGTCCCGGGTCCGCCGGTGATGATGCTGATGTTTTCCCGAAGCGCATTCTTGATGGCTTCCGCTTGTTTGGTTTCATATTCGATGTTATTGAAAAGGGAAACTTCGCTTAAGGTCTTCTCGATGTCAGCTTTCGAATATCCGGGCTGGTCCGCATTGTTTAAGAACAACCGGATCCTTTGCGCCAGCAGAACTTCCGAATTGTAAAGACCCCGTTCATAAATGTTCTTTTCGGAATCGATGACGATCTTGCGGTCGACATTAAGCTGCTTCAGATTCCGATGAAAATTATCGGTATCGAGGATCTCTTCTTCAACTTTGAGTTCCGAAGCCGCTTTGGCGTACAAATCGCCCATTTCCAGATAAGTGTCCCCGCCGGTATAACTCGATTGTCTGATGATGAACAAAAGGAGCGCCGAAATCCTTTGGTCGCTTCCTTTTCCGATCCCGACTTCCAAAGCGATCTTATCCGCCCGCCGAAACCCGAAGCCTTCAACGAGATCGATCAGCTGATATGGGTCGGTCTTGATGAGATCCAAAGTTCCTTCGCCCAATGTTTTCAGAAGCCGAAGCGCCATCCGCATCGTGATTCCCAGATCCAAAAGGCCGATGATCTGTTTCTTCCGGGCGGTATAGTCGCTGATGTTTTCGAAAACGGTTTGTTTTTGGCCGGCGCTCATGCCCGCGACCCGGTCTAAAACGTTCTTGTCCGCGGCGATCAGATCCAGGCAATTTTCGCCCAGGGTGTTAAAAATCTTGGTAGCGGTAACTCTTCCGATTCCCGGAAAAAGCTCGCTGGAGAGGTAAGTAACGACGCCTTCAATCGTGTTTTCGTTTCTTCGCGAAAACCGGGTCGCTTTGAACTGCGTCCCGTATTGGTTGGTGACAAACTCCCCATAAAAATCGTATTCTTCGTCAATCAGGGGCTGGCGGTCAAAAGTCCCGGTCACGATCAGAAGGTTCGTAAACAGTTTGGCCTTATACTTCGCGATCTGTCGGTCCTGATAATCAAGTTTGATTTTCACGACCCCGAAATGGGTATCATCGTTATAATAGGTGATCTTGGCGATCACGCCGTACAATGCTTCTTCCATGTTCAGTCCCTTTCAATCTGTTCAGTAAGGGCGAATTTCCTCGCCCATGTACACCGTGTCAATCGTCCCTCCGCCCAAAACTTCTTCATGATCATAAAAAACGGCGGCCTGGCCGGGGGTGACGGTCTTTCCTTTTTTCGGATATCTTACCTCGAGGGTATCGCCATCCAGCCAGCGCAGACTGACATCGTGATCCATGCCGCGATAACGGAATTTGGCGGTGCAGTCCCGATCTTTCTTTTCGGCTTGCAGCCAGTTGATCTTATTGACGAGGCAGCGGTCGGAATACAGCAGTTCCTGCTTATCTCCGCGTCCCGCCAACAAAACATTTCTGGGGACGTCTTTCCCGAGGACGAACCACGGTTCGCCGGCTCCGCCCATCTTCAGGCCCTTGCGCTGGCCGATGGTGTAGTACATCGTCCCTTCGTGGGTCCCGACGATCTCGCCGTCCAGCGTTTCGATGTTGCCCGGCTGAGCCGGAAGATAATTCTTTAAGAATTCCCGGAAATGGCGTTCGCCGATGAAGCAGACGCCGGTGGAGTCTTTTTTGGCAGCAACTTGCAGACCATGGATTCGGGCCGCTTCGCGAACGTCTTTTTTATACATGTCTCCGATCGGAAACAGCGTTTTTCCGATTTGTTCCCTGGTCAGCTGGCAAAGGAAATAACTCTGATCTTTGGAGGGATCGACCCCGCGCAGCAGTTTGATCTCGGGTGAATGGATGCTTCTCGCATAATGACCCATGGCAATGTAATCGGCCCCCAACTCCAGAGCTTTGATCAAAAAAGCTTTGAACTTGATTTCTTTGTTACAAAGAATGTCCGGATTGGGAGTGCGGTTGGCCCGGTATTCATCCAGGAAATAGGAAAAAACGCGATCCCAGTACTCGGCCACGAAATCAATGCGCAAAAACGGGATGTTCAGGGCTTGAGCCACATTTTGGGCATCAATGAAATCTTTTTCTTGGGGACAAACGTCGTCATTGACATGGGGGTTTCCCAAAACATCATTGTTGACGGAGGAATCCCAGTTGCGCATGAAGACGCCGGTCACGTCATAGCCCTGTTCAAGGAGCCGGATGGCCGCAACGGCACTGTCCACGCCTCCGGATAATCCGAGGATTACTTTCTTTTTCATATGTTTACCTCAGGTCGGCTTTCAATTCGAAGACGATGTCTCGCAAAGTCATGGCCTGTTCGAAATCAAGCTTCTTGGCGGCTTCTTTCATCTGCATCTCCAATTTGGCGATCAGGCTCTTCTTTTCCATTTTGCTCATCTTTCCGAGATCGGTCATGTCCACGACGCTGGTATCGGGAGTAACGTCCCGGGTGATGACGATGCGGTCGGTGATGTGCTTGAAAATCGTGGTTGGCGTGATGCCGTGTTCCAGATTGAATTTATTCTGAATGGACCGGCGGCGGTAGGTTTCCGTAATCGCCCGGTTCATGGAATCGGTCACGCAATTGGCATACATGATGACCTTGCCGTTGACGTTTCGCGCGGCCCGGCCGATGGTCTGAACCAGCGAAGTTTCGCTCCGCAGGAATCCTTCTTTGTCGGCATCAAGAATGGCGATCAGCGAGACCTCGGGGATGTCCAAACCTTCCCTAAGCAGGTTGATGCCGACTAATATGTCATATTTTCCCTGGCGCAGCGCCCGGATGATCTCGATTCTTTCCAGGGACTTGATTTCCGAATGCAAATACGCCACTTTGAAATCCAGTTCTTTCAAATATTTGGCCAGATCCTCGCTCATTTTGATGGTCAGGGTCAGGACCAGCACCCGTTCATTGGCTTTGATCCTTTGATTGATCTCTTTGATGAGATTATCGATTTGGCCTTCGGTCGGACGGACTTCGATCAGGGGATCCAAAAGTCCGGTCGGACGGATGATTTGTTCCACGACCGCGTAACTGCGGTTCTTTTCGAATTCATTCGGAGTGGCGCTGCAATAAATGACTCGGTTCGTTTTTTGATAAAATTCCGAGAAAGTCAGGGGCCGGTTATCCAAAGCCGAAGGCAAACGGAATCCGTAATCGACCAGACTCATTTTACGGGAGCGGTCGCCATTGTACATTCCCCGGACTTGGGGAAGGGAAACATGGGATTCATCCACGACCAAAAGAAAGTCCTTCCCAAAAAAGTCCATCAGGGTATAAGGGGTTTCGCCTTCCCCGCGGAGGCCCATGTGCCGGGAATAGTTTTCAACCCCGCTGCAAGTTCCGACTTCTTCCAACATCTCGATGTCATATTCGGTCCGCTGTTTGATCCTTTCGGCTTCCAACAGTTTGTTTTGACTTTGGAAGAAAACGATCCGGTCCGCCAGTTCGGCTTTGATCCGGCGGATGGCTTCCTTCAGTTTCTCATCGCTGATGGCAAAAAGCGTGGCCGGGAAAATGTTGATGAACGCTTTTTCAGAAAGCGTCCGGCCGGTAACAATGTCCACTTCTTTGATCTTTTCGATTTCATTGTCAAAAAACTCCAGACGGATGGCCTGGTCTTTTTCAAAGGTCGGGATGATGTCGATCGCTTCGCCTTTGACGCGGAAGGATCCGCGTTTGAGATCATAGTCGTTGCGATCGTATTCCATGCCGATCAGTTTCTCCATGAGATCTTCCCGACGGATGGTCTGGCCCTGCCTGAGGGTCATGATCTTCCCTTTGTAATCTTCGGGATCCCCGATCCCGTATATGCAAGAGACGCTGGCCACAACGATGACGTCTTCGCATTCCATGAGCGAACTGACGGTGCTGTGACGCAACTGGTCGATGTCATCGTTGATGTCCGAATCTTTTTCGATGTATAAGTCCCGTTTGGCCACGTAGGCTTCCGGTTGGTAGTAATCGTAATACGAAATGAAATATTCCACCCGGTTTTCCGGAAAGAAAGCTTTCAGTTCGCTGTAAAGCTGAGCGGCCAAAGTTTTATTGTGGGCCAGGACCAGGGTCTTCATTCCGGTCTGGGCGATGACGTTCGCGATCGTGAAAGTCTTTCCCGTTCCGGTGGCTCCGAGCAAGGTCTGTTCCTTGGCTCCCGCCGCGAGGTTCCCGACCAGGGCTTTGATGGCCTCGGGTTGGTCGCCCGTCGGCACATAATCGCTGTGCAATTTAAATACGCTCATGTTATTTCTCCGTGATATGATAATTATAACTGATTGGGCCGTCATTTACAATACCAACGGCGGCCTCACCATAAAAATATCTCCGGTTTCCCGGAGATATGTTTTTTTATTTGTAAGTCAGTGATTCTTGGTTGGTCGCGATCTTCAGATCCAGCTGTTTGATGAAGTCGGCATTGGTGAAGGTGTCCATCGCGAAAGTGATGGCCAGTTCTTTCATGTCTTCATAGCAAGCGACGGCTACATTGGCGGTTCCGGTCAGTTCGGTCTTGATCGGCGTAAAGTATTTGGTGATGGCGGCGGTTTGCGCGGTGGTCAGACTGTCGCTCTCGTCATCTTCCAGATACAATTGGATCTGGGCCAAAGTCGGGATGTATTTTCCGACTTCCCAAGCCGCCAGATCATAACTTTCCAGATTGACGTAAACATGGTAACCATATTTGGTGACGATGTAAGACCAGGTCCCGAATTCATCCGCGGTCAGACCGTAGACGGTCGGAGTGGTGGAATCAGGATCGGCTTGCCAAACGGTGCGAACGGCAGCATCGAACTCCTCAACCATCGATCCGGATGCGAACGTTCCCAAATCTTGATAAAGCACGGTCAAGCCGGCGGTTTTGTATTTCGAGATCTCGATGCCTTGGAAAGCATAATCAATTCCCGGGAAGATGTCCTGGGCCGCGGTGTTCTGATCTTTGGAAGCTGCGAAGAACGGAGCTTTGTTGAAAGCCAGTTCCAGCGCCTGAAGACGGGTGGAATAGGTTCCTTCGGTCTCAGTTGCCAGATATTCCATGATTTCGCGGTTCAGTTCCTCGGCCATGGCGATCTGATTGGCGGTCCAATCGGTCGGCTCGATCAGGTTGCCTTCGTCATCATAGGAAGCGATCAGCAGATGAACGCCTTTGACGCTGTAATATTTATCAACGATGCCGTTCATTTGGGCTTCATAGAATAGCCATAACGGACTTTCGATGGTCGCATCGGCCAGATCTCCCAAAGAAGCGGTGAAAGTGTCCCGGATCTCCAAGTAAAGGTAATATTCAAGCAATTCTTTTTCGGAAGAAACACCGTAGATATCTTCCATGAAGTTTTGCCATCCATAATCTTTGTCATATCCGTAATCGGCGTAAACGCCGCTTTCCAGATTATTTTTTTCATCTTCAACCTGTTGGACGATGGTGTCCCATTTGGTTTGATTGAGGATCTCGCCGGTCTTGATGTTGTAGATGGTATTAAGATCGGTGTCATTGACGAAACGGAGATAATCCAATTCGCTGATGGAAACGCTGATCCCGTATTTGCGGTTCATGGCTGCAAACAGATCATCGGCGGAATAAGATTTCAGATCCGTTTTTGCAATGATGGTCGCATTGGTCTTCTTGGTGGTTTCATGAGTCAGTTTCGCAGTCTCGACCGAAGTGACGTAAGCGGCTTC
>CAYQUB010000006.1:10587-18352 GCA_964420625.1 uncultured Bacteroidales bacterium
ATAGATGATGAATCCGTGCTCGGCGCGAAGGGCGATCATCTTGGCGGTAATGACGGAATTGGTGGCGGCGGCGATGATCAGTTTTTCCCGGATCTCGGCTTTGACGTCATCAAACAGGTCCCGGTGTTCCCCGATTTCCAAAACCAGCGTGTATTCCGAGCCGTTTCCGTAAACTTTCGGAACGTTCGTATAGAAACCCGAAGTCGGATAACTTTCCAACATGGAGAGCGCGCCTAGAAGCGAAGATTGAATATTGTTGATATCGGCGTATTCGAAATGCAATTCATCAATGTTTTCCGAATTGAAGGCGATGACGCCGGCGGTGGCGGTATATTCGGTTCCTTCTCTTAGGGCCAAAGTCTCGGCCGGATAGTTTTCGACTTCATGGGCATTCTGATTGTTGTAAAGATCGATGAAGGCTTTGACGATCTCTTGTTCGGTCAAAGCCGAATCATCCAGGGTCTTCATCCAAACGCCGCTTTCGATCTTGACGCCGATTAGCGTCAAAGCGTCATCCAAAGTCTTTTGGGTCGGGTAAGTGACGATGACGGCTTCATAGCTCTTCTTATAATTGTTGTTGTATTGATTCTGGTATTCGGCGTCGGTGAAATCTTCTTCCGCGTATTGCTCCCGAATGAGGTCTTTCACATAAAGTTTCTTAGACAAAGTCAAATGATAATGATCATTGATCTCCGCGGTATCGATCAGTCCGTAATTCTCATAAAGGTCATCAAAATGATTCTGGTAAGCTTCGTCGATTTCTTCTTGAGTCAGTCCGTCTTTCCCGCTTGGGAAAACGGCGGTGTCGATCGCGGTCTGAATTTCTCCGGAGGTGATCGCATCCCAATAGTTGGTAGCGCCTTTGGCGGTGGCCTTCAAAAGATCGGTATCAAGCAAGTCAAGCAAAACGGTATTCCCGACTTGATCTTTCAGACGATTGTAAATGTCGGAGCGGGTCGCCGAATAAGTGACGGCTCCGTCAACGACCGTAAAGTAATCGCCGTCCGGATCGGAAATCGATGGCAGGTTTTTATCCTCGTTGCCGCAGGCCACCAATCCGGTTATCGCGAGCAAAAGCATTAAGGCTAACAATGTTTTTTTCATATATATATTTTCTCCTTATTTAATGTCATATCTCATATAGTTTTGAGGCTTCCCATTGTCCGGCCATTTCGATTTCTCCCAAAAAGGTTTTTTTCATCTCGGCGATGATCTCTTTTCGGATGATGTCCGGACTGTTGCATTCTTCGCTGATGTGCGCAAGCAAGACCACTTTTTGGCGGTGATTCAGGACATGTTCGAGGATCTGGCCGCAAATGTAGTTGGACATGTGCCCCACCGGTGAAAGGATCCGTTCTTTGAGAGCCCGGGGCCGGTTGCTTTCGATCAGCATCTCAACGTCGTGGTTGGACTCGATGACGAGGCCGTCCACATCTTTGAGCAGGTCGATGTAAGGCAGCGGGAAAAATCCGGTGTCGGTAATGCAAGCCAAGCGTTTGGTTTCGGAAATGAAGATATAGCCGAAAATGCTGGCGCTGTCATGGGACAGTTTGAGCGTCATCAATTCCAAATCTTTGATGACATATTTCTTGTTGGCTTCGATGAAGTTTACTTTTTGACCGATCAGCCGGCGGCGGGAAGCTTCATCAAGCCGGTCAAAAGACAGTTTGTTAATGAACAGGCTGGCATGAGTTTTCTTCAGAAAAGTGACCAAAAACTTGATGTGGTCGATGTGTTCGTGAGAAATGACCACCGCATCGATCCTGGAAAGATCGAGGTTCATTCCCCGGACTCGCCGTTGGGCTTCCCCAAGGGAGATCCCCGCATCGAGGATGATTTTGGCTTCCTTGGTTTCCACGTAAGTCATGTTGCCCTTGGAACCGCTGGCGATGGTACAAAATTTCATAAGCCCGCCTCGTTTTTACTCTTAATAATTATACACATCTTTTCGGTTTTTTTCAAGAATAATCGACAGATGTTTTAAAAAAGACCCTGAGTCTCCCCAAGGTCTGATTATTAATTTTTATTTGGTTCCGAAATAAGCCAATGATTCATCGCTGGTGGCAATTTGAAGATCAAGGAACTGGTTAAACTCTTCACGGGTGTAATTTCCCCCGTTGAAAGTAATGTTCAAGGCCTTCATTTGGCTGAACAGCTGAATGTTGGAATAATCGGTGCCGGTCAGTTCGGTCTTGATCGGGGAGAAGAACGAAGTAACGGCCGTACCCATGGCGGTCGTGAATTCCTCTTCGGTTTCGTTTCCGTCAGCGTCCAGCAGGTACTCGGCGGCGCTGTCGGCCAAATAAGTCTTGACCATCAGGAAAGTCGGAAGAATGGTTGAATTGGTTTCGTCCCAAATGGCGATCTGGTTCACGCTGGTATTGATGTAAGCATGGTAGCCGTTTTCGGTGACCAGGTAAGTCCAATTTCCCAGACCATCAGCCTCATTCAGATAAGGGGTATGTTCGGTCGAAGGTTTGTCTGCGGTCGCATCCCAAATGATCTTGGCGGCATCAGCCGGAGCAAAATCAGTCTCGCTGCCATTGGTGAAGGTCCCTAGATCAGTATATTCCAGACTCAAACCCGCGGATTTGAATTTGGCGACCTCGATCAGGTCGCGGAAGACATAATCAAATCCCGCCGGCTGCGATGCCAGATCCTGAGCAACGGTGGCCAGGAATCGCGGCGAAGCTGTGAAAGCATCGGCGATGGCTTGGAATTTGGCGGCGGATTCGCCGGAGATCTCAGCCATGTAGGCCCAGATCTGTTGATATAATTCTTTGGCCAGATCGGTTTGATAAACCGTCCAATCGGCCGGGTCAACTTTATTTCCGTCGGCGTCATTGACGCAGATCAGCAGTTGGATCCCCGCGACGCTGTAATAATCGTCGACGATGGATTGCATCTTTTCAACGTAAGTCTGCCAAAGCGCGGAAGTTTCATCGAGATCTTCGAGGTCTCCGAGCGAAGCTGCGTAATCGGATTTGATCTGCGAATAGAGCAAAGCATAAAGGAGTTCATGATCGTCTTCGGCTCCGTAGACATCGCGGATGAAATTCTTCCATCCGTAATCCGGTCCGAATCCGTAAGTTTGGTAGGCTCCCGCGACGAAATTGTTCTTCAGGTTGTTGGCCTGGGTGATGATGGCTCCCCATTTTTCGGCGTCGAGGATTCGGTCTTTATCCGGGGCTTCGGTCAGATAATAATCATAGATCTGATTGAATTCCAGACTGTTAAGCATTCTTTGATAGTTGATTTCCGCGTAAGCCAAAGTAATTCCGTACTTTTTGTCCAACCGATCAAAGAGTTCGTCAGCCGAATATCGGACTTCTCCGACTTTGGCGATCAGCGTCTCGCTGGTCTCTTTGCTGGTGGCGAAAGTTTGGCTGTAAGATTTGGCGGTGGAAATGTAGGATTCTTCAAGATCCGGGTCATAGATGACCAGGCCTTTTTCCGCGCGCAATTTCACGATGGCGGTGTTGATGTAAGTCTGAGTCAGCTCTTTTTCAAACAGAGCCGCTTTGATCTCGGCGGCAACATCTTGTTCTTCAGGAACAACTTCCTCAGCGATTTTCAGAATGAAACAATATAATTCTCCGGATTCGTAGCTGCGAAGCGTTGGCGTGTACCAAGTGGTGGTTGAGGAGATCTCCGGGCTGACAAAGCCTTCGTAAGTCTCTTTCATGGTTCGTTTGATGTAGTTCTCGATTTCGCTTTGATAAGCGACGAGTTCGTCATAAGTGAAATATAATTCGTTCAAAGCTTCGTCGGTTTCCGATACTTCGGTTCCGAAGACGATCTTCGTGCCGGTATCCGCGGCGATTTCCCCATATTGGGTATCTTTGACCAAAGTCAGAGTGCTGGCCGGGTATTCCGCGATTTCTCCGGAATGAACGGTGTTATACATGTCAATGAAGGCTTTGACGATCTCGTAAGGCGTCAGCGAAGTTTCGACTCCCCCGACATCTTTGACCCAACGATTGAAATCGGTGGTCGTGTCAGCGTCTTTTTCATGGATGGAATATCCCAGTTGGGCCAGCAGGTCTTCGCCTTCGGCCGCAGTTGCGAACGGAACGATGATGGTCCAATATCCGTTCATGTAGTTGGCATCGTAATAAGTCGAGATCTCGTCATCGGTGAAGTACGGATCAAGATCTTCATCGGCTGCGGCTGCCGCATCCGCGGTTTCCACGGCCAATGTCAATTGATCGGTGGCATAAAGTTTCTTGGCCAAAATCAAACGATGATAAGCGCGGACATCATCTTCCGTCCGCAAACCGGAGGAAGTATACAATCCGTCGTAATATTCATCGATGGATGTTTGGATTTCTTCGGCGTCAAGCCCGTCTCGTCCGTCCGGGAAGATGGCTTTTTCGATGGCGGCATCGATCTCGGCCAAGGTAATGGCGTCATAATAATTGGAAGGGCCTTTGGGCAGAGCCTTGAGAATGTCCGCGTCGATCTTGTCAAGCAAAACGGACTCTCCGTAAGCCAACTTAAGCTGTTCGTACATTTTTTGGTTGGTTATGGAATAAGTGCGGCCCGCTTCGGTGACCGACAGGTACTCCCCTTCCGGATCGGCGATGGCAGGAACAACGGGATCCTTGCGGAAAACCGTGAAGGAAACCGCAATTCCGATGATCACCAGTAATACTATTATTAATGGCAGCGTTCTTTTGATTACTGACTTACTATTCATATTATTCACTCCTTATAGATTTCTACTAAAAGTACTTTGTAATGCTTCGATAATACAACATACATATTTTACTACTTTAATATTAATTTGTAAATGCTTTTTTTGGTTATTTGAGGGCGGAGAGCCCGGGGCTTCCCGCGCTCGTTTTCTTTTAAAAAATAACCACGCAACGTGGTTATTCCGAAATTCTGGTTATTTTTAATTCAACGCTTCGAATTCGTCGATTTTCAACTTTCTTAACGGTGAATTCCAAATCATACTTTATTTCCACGGGATTTTCCATGTCGATTTCTTCATACACCGAAGTGTAATGGATTGTTTTGCCTTCGATCGGAAGGTCTTCGCATAATTCGTAAACGAAGCCGCCGACGGTCGAATAATTCGAGATCGGGGTTTCGCCGAGTTTTAGTTTTTCAAACAGTTCTTCCAATTCCATGTTCGCGGAAAGGCTGTAATGGTTATCGTCGATCTGCGAAATGATCAGATCCGCGACTTCGTCGTATTCGTCATAAATCTCTCCGACTAATTCCTCCAGCGCGTCTTCCATGGTCACGATGCCGCTGGTTCCGCCGTATTCGTCGGAAACGATGGCCAGGTGTTTTTTCGTTCTTTGCATGTCTTTGATCAGATCGTTGACCTTGGTCTTTTTGGAAACGTAATAAGGCTCGTTGATGATCTTGGACAGATCGACGGTCTCGTTTTTCAGGATGGCCGTGAAGAAGTCTCTTTCGCTCAGAATGCCGATCATGTGGTCTTTGTCATCGCGATAAACCGGCATGCGCGAGAATTGATTATCGAAAAAGAATTGTTTGATGGTTTCGACCGAGTCATTGATGTCAATGGCGACGACATCGACCCGCGGGGTCATGATGTCAAAAACGGTCCGGTCATTCAGATTGATGGCGTTCTGGATCAGATCGGCGTCTTCTTCCTCGATCACCCCTTCGTCTTCCATGACGTCGATGATCGATTCCAATTCAGCTTCGGTAACATATGGGTTTTCAGTCGCCACTTTATTGTTTCTCTTGATGCGGTTATTCAGTTTGATGAACAGCCAAGAGATCGGCCACAAGAGTTTTATGATCGCATACATGGCTCCCGCCGACCGAAGAGCGACTTTTTCGGAATTTTCTTTTCCGTAAGTTTTGGGAAGGATCTCGCCGAAAATCAGAACGATGATGGTCATGACGACGGTATTGACGATGTTGGCCACGGTCGGGTTCAAAATGGTTTTTCCCAAAACGAAAGCGCCGATGGTCGTCGCGGAAATGTTGACGAAGTTATTGCCGATCAAAATGGTCGTCAGGGTAACATCGAATTTATCGGCGATGTAAACGGCTTTCTTGGCGCCTTTTTTCTTCTCCTCCATGTAATTTCTTAGGCGGATCAGATTGACGCTGGAATACGCGGTTTCAGTCGACGAAAAAAAGGCTGATGCGGCCAGCAAAAAAATCATTAATATCAGCAAAATGACATTCAATATCCAGTTTTCGGTTATGAAATTAAAATTGATGTTCAAGAGCAGGGGCTCGAGCGGGTCCAAAAAGCAACACCTCACAATAAATTTTTTATATAATTGGACATTATTATAACATACGAATTGGAAAAAGTCTATAAAAAATCCAGATTTTTGCAACGGATCTTTTTTTTATTTAAATGCAACCTGGCTGAGATTGGGGTTCGAAGTCTCCAGAAATGGAAAAGTCCATAGAAAGTCTTTAAAATTAAGTCACAACCCAAAATAAAGGAGTTTCTAGGGACTGGTTTGATAATAACCTTTCTTTGTTTTTTATTTACTTGCTTTTTCTTTAATCATTTGTAAAACTCAACGGCTTTCGGGAGGCCCTTGAACTTAAAAAGAATAACACTCCTTGGATCTTCTTGGGAATTTTGGTTGTCCCACAAAACCGAGTACCCAATATCTCCCGTCATATCATCAAAGTGATAGAAATAGCAACCCTTTTCGTTGTTTTGGAGCTTCTCATCAAAAATCTTCTTATACGTTTTTATTCCTCCCTGATAATCGAAAACCAACGTGCTGGTTACCGCATCCAGGAATTCAAGAAGAGGTTCGTATTTTCCAAAGTCAAATAGATCATTAAAGCCAATCTCATAATGCCACAGTTGAGCAGTAAAGTACGCTACAGTGATGTCATTTGAAAAATGGAAAACAATATCAAAATTATTAATTGAATATTTTATTTCGAACCCATCATTCCCGGTTTCCTCGATTTGTTGTATTCCTTCAATATTTTTTTCGATGCAATCTCAGCAATCAGCAACGAAAATTCAGACTTGTACGCATTGAAAAACTCCTCATTAGAGACATTCCAATTTGAATACGAGGCATAACTTGGGTTTTTTGAACACCCGACTAAAAGAATCAGAAGCATCATTGTCAACAAGCATATGGCTTTTTTCATATTTCATCCTCCGAATGGCCAAGAATTTCCCAAGATACGTCGAATAAAAGTTTTCATGGTTTGGGATTCCTCAAAATCAACAAATTGAGCTCTATACACTTGTTTTTCAAACCAATTTCCGCTTGGGTCTGAATCAAATCCGAGGTAAGAAAATGAATTGAATATTCGATCGTGATATTCAAATTCTCTCAACATCTCTCCGGTTGTCCAGTCAGAATATCGATCGGGATATGAATCTTTCAAGTATAAGATAAAACTCAACTTATCTTTCCGCTAAGTCCTGTTGTATTGTTTTCTGCCAAAATTTTTTCTGCTTGATCCTTATTCATTGAAGAAGCATTACTATTTTTTATGTAAATTTCTGATTCAATTACAGTTGCAAGATTCGATCCAAGTAAATATCCCTCCCCTGCGGAAACGATCGAAACCAAAGCTTTCCCACCAGTCAGCACTACTATAGTTACCGTAGCAGCAGCTACCGCCATTCCACCCACGACTTTCCAAAATGTACTCCAACTCCAACGACCCGTTGGGTCCACATTCATCACCGGGTTGTTCACACAATACGCATACATGTTCGTTGAGAGAATGTCCCCGGCTTCCCCGAGCATCCCATCCGCGTTTAGGAATCTTCCGGTCTCCG
>CAYQUB010000007.1:0-5830 GCA_964420625.1 uncultured Bacteroidales bacterium
TTCACAACACTTTTTTTCATTAATTATTTGATGTAACTGCAAAAGTCGGGTTATATCACAAAACCCCAAAAAATCCATACCTTTTGGAAACTTTGAAATAATCGCTTGGATTCAATCGGAATTATTCGAAAACGATGATCATGAAAAGGTTACCGTCCCGGAGATTTTTCTTTATTTTTTCGGCTTTTAATGGTATAATATTTACCGTTATGAGAAATTTATGAAAAGGGAGAACACATGACCATAAGTTTTACCGAATTTATCTCGCAATTGTTCACCAACCCGTTTCTGGTTATATCCGTGGTTCTGACTTTGGCGGTCATCATGATCAATGGTTGGACCGATGCCCCCAATGCCATTGCCACCTGCATCTCCACCAAGGCCATCTCTCCGAAAAAAGCCATCATCATGGCCACCTTCTTCAATTTTCTGGGTGTGTTCGTGATGACGCTCGTTAACGCCACCGTGGCCCAGACGATTTTCAAAATGGTGGATTTCGGGGGAAACGCCGAACTTGCCTTGCAAGCGCTGTGCGCGGGACTGGTTGGAATCGTCATTTGGGCCACTTTGGCTTGGATATTCGGTATCCCAACCAGCGAGAGTCACGCTTTGATCGCGGGAATATCGGGAGCGGCCATTGCCTTGCAAAACGGTTTCCGAGGCATCAACCCGGATGAATGGGTGAAAGTCGTTTACGGTTTGATCATCTCCACGGTCCTCGGTTTTGGAAGCGGTTGGCTGTTAGTAAAATTCATTGAGCGGGCTTTCCGTAAATCCAATCATTATAAAACTTCCCGGTTCTTCCGAAACGCGCAAATAGCGGGCGGGGCCTCCATGGCCTTCATGCACGGGGCGCAAGACGGACAAAAGTTCATGGGCGTGTTCATGTTGGGAGTCTTCCTGGCTCAAGGCAACGCCGGGGTCACCAATTTCCAAATTCCGATTTGGCTGATGATCCTTAGTTCGCTGGTCATGGCTTTGGGAACCTCGCTCGGCGGTTACCGAATCATCAAAACCGTCGGAATGGACATGGTAAAGCTTAATCAGTATCAGGGTTTCGCCGCCGATTTCGCCGCTGCCGGTTGTTTGCTTCTTTGTTCGGTCGCCGGCGTTCCGGTCTCGACGACCCACATGAAAACCACCGCCATCATGGGGGTGGGCAGTGCTAGGCGGCTATCGCTCGTGGATTGGGGCATCGTGAAGGAATTGGTCCTGACCTGGGTCCTGACGTTTCCGGGTTGCGGCATCATCGGTTTCATCATGGCCAAGTTATTCATGCTAATTTTCTAAAATAAACCAGGGAAAGGATATTTATGGCAAAACTAAAAGAGAATTACTATTTTGTATCATTCATCAAATTGGTTCAGTTTTCCGTCGAAGCGGCTGAATTTCTGAAAGAGATCTTGGCCAACTACGACCGCCGGACGCTTCTGAGCGACGTTCAGGCCATGCATAAAATCGAGCATTCCGCCGATTTGGCCCAACATGAAGTTTTGGAAAAGCTCGCCAAAGAATTCGTCACTCCGATCGAACGCGAAGACATCATCGCCATTTGTCAGAAAATCGACAACGTCACCGATTCCATTGAAGACGTTTTGTTCCGTTTATACATGTACAATGTTCAAAAATTACGCGTCGACTATGAAGAGTTCAACAATGTCATCATCGAAAGTTGCAAAGCTCTGAAATTGGCCGTCGCCGAATTCCCGAATTTCAAAAAAGAAAACAGCGTCGTCCCTTACATCATCGAAGTCAACCGTCTGGAAGAAGTCGGAGACAATATTTACATCGACGCCGTCCGCCGTCTGTTTCTCGAAGAGGAAAGCCCGGTCGAACTGATCGTTTGGGAGGAAATATATCACCGTTTCGAAAAATGCTCGGACATGATCGAGGACGTCG
Source organism: uncultured Bacteroidales bacterium (assembly GCA_964420625.1). Classification (GTDB taxonomy): domain Bacteria; phylum Bacillota_I; class Bacilli_A; order ML615J-28; family CAG-698; genus UBA2253. Next base: position 1,900 of record CAYQUB010000007.1, read on the forward strand.
CCGATGCGATGGAAACCGTCATCATGAAAAACCGATAAGCTCATTGATTAAGCCAGTGCCGAAACGGCACTTTTTTTTAGGAAAAGACTTTCATGTTGTAATTCATCCTCATCTGTGATAAGATTAGTCTAAATTATTTGAAGGTGGCTTATGAGAAAATACACGCGCGATGAAATTAAAGAAAACGCCAAAAAGGAAAACGTCAAATACGTCCGGCTGCAATTCACGGACATGCTTGGAACCATCAAAAGCGTGGAAGTTCCCATTTCCCGGATCGACGATGTCTTGGATGGAAAAATCATGTTTGACGGTTCAAGCATCGAAGGATTCGTCCGAATCAAGGAAGCGGACATGTATCTTTGTCCGGATTATTCAACCTGGCTTTTGCTTCCTTTGGAAAGCAGCGATTATGGCAAGGTCGCTCGCATCATCTGCGACGTAAAACTCCCAAGCGGGGAGGTATTCGCCGGGGACCCGCGCAGCAATCTTAAAAGAGTCCTAAAAGACATGCATGCGCTGGGATTCGCGGATCTGAACGTCGGTTTGGAACCGGAGTTTTATCTGTTCAAACAAGACGAAAACGGCCACATCAGTTATGAATTCTCCGATCAAGGCAGTTATTTTGATCTGGCACCGCTGGACGGCTCGCAGGAAGTCCGCCGGGACATTGTGCTGGAGTTGGAAAAACTGGGGTTCGATGTTGAAATATCGCATCATGAAGTCGGACCCGGCCAAAATGAAATCAACTTCCATTTTTCTTCGGCGCTGGAAGCTTGCGACAATGTTCAGACTTTCAAACAAGTGGTCAAACAAGTAGCCCGCCGCCATCACTTGTTTGCCAGTTTCATGCCCAAACCCGCGGCTGACAAACCGGGTAACGGCATGCATTTCAATTGTTCGCTCACCGATTTGCAAGGCCGAAACACCTTTGCGGACCCAAGCAAACCCCATGGTCTGAGCGATGTCTGCCTGAAATGGATCAGCGGAATCATGAAACATACCCGCGAGATCACGGTCATCACCAATCCGATCATCAATTCATACAAACGTTTGGTCCCCGGATACGAAGCGCCTTGCTACATCTGCTGGTCGGATGCCAACCGCAGTTCGATGATCCGGATCCCCGCCATTCGCGGCGATAAAACCCGAACCGAGATTCGCAACGTGGATTGCGCGAGCAACCCGTATTTGGTAACGGCGGCCATCCTGGCGGCCGGACTCGACGGAATCACGAGCGACCTTCCTTTTATCGAACCGGTTTATGACAACATTTTCGAATATACCCGGGAAGAGCGCGAACAGCACGGCATTCTGAACCTTCCGGAAAACCTAAAGGAAGCTTTGAAAGAATTCAAAAAAAGCGATTTGATGCGAAAAACTTTGGGGGATCACATTTTTCAAAAATACATTGTAGCCAAAGAGATGGAGTGGGATGAATACCGGGTCCTGATCCATGAATGGGAACTGGAAAGATATCTGTAACAAAAAGCCGTTTAGGATGATCCTAAACGGTTTTAGTCATTTTATGAAATCAATGATGGCTTTGGTCAGTTCATCGGGTTTGTCTACCAAGGCCGAGTGGCCGCAATCCGCGAACCGCAGATACGTTGAATTTTTTATGGCTTTCAGGTTATCCAAAACCATGTATTCCAAAACCGTTCGGTCCAATTTTCCCCAAATGTGAAGGGTCGGAGCGATTATTTGGCTAATGGCGTTGTTTCCCGGACCGTAAAATCCCGTGGTGTCGCCCATATTCATGCTGGCCAACGCGAAGTCCGCATCCGCCAGGTTCCGTTGCTTCAGGGTCTCGGCGATGTATAAAGCGTTATCCTCGGGACTTGGTTTTTGGTAGGAATAGATGGTCAAATCGTAAATGTAAGCCAGGAAAGCCGCATTTTTGGCCACGATCGCATCGATTACCGGCTTGACCTGAAGCGGATCCAAGGCCATTTCTTCCGGTGTCGGATAAACATAACCGATCAGCGGTTTTAAAGCGCCGTCTTTCTTGAAGATCGGATAGCCGCGATGCGAGGACGCGGACAACAAAATCAGTTTATCCAAACTTTCCGGATAAGCCGCCGCGAATTCCATGGCTACGCCCCCGCCCAAAGACCAGCCGAGAACATCGGCTTTTTTGATGTGCAAGGCCTCCATGAACAGTTTCGTGTCCACGGCCAGATCATGCAAACTCGCAATGCGATTCACATAAGTCGAATCGCCATAACCGCGAAGGTCAAAGGCGTAAGTTTTGATGTCATTGGGAAGCCGATCTAACAAAGGCTTAAAGTAAACCGAAGAAGACAAATTACCGTGGATCAGGAGCAAAGTTTTCGGGCCGTTTCCTTTTTCTAGGTAGCTGTAAACCTCGCCGTTCTTCAGTAATATCTGTTTCTTTTCCATTTTTGACTGCATCCTTTCTTAAATGCTGTATTCTACATCCAAAGCATTGACGAAACCAAGGATCAAAGTGGTAAAGAGCAATGGTTTCTCATACATCGAAGCATGACCGGATCCGGGGATCTTGACCAGTTGAGCGTTTTTCAAGCGATTGTACAAAAACTCTTGATTGTGCATCGGTGTCAGGTAATCCTGTTCGGCGGAGACGATCAGCGTCGGAGCAAGGATCTTATCCAAATCAGCCACCAAATTATGGTGTTCGGCGCTGTTGGTCAAACGTTCCATGGCATCCAGAAAATCGGGATTGGAAAAAACCGGTTGCAAAGTCACTTCCCGCTTTCGCATCCAATCCAGCCGTTTCTCATAGAAAGTCGGAGAATAGATGACCGGAATGGCAACATAATAGTAATGCATGGCATCGCGGGTCTTTCCGGCGGCGATCCACCCTTTCCCGATGTCTTGCAGCCAAGGCGATGTATAAGCCGTCGTATTGAAAAGCACGAGCCGATCGACTAGTTCCGGGTACTTGGCCGCGAATTGCAAAGCGACTTCGCCGCCGTAAGAGATCCCAACAACCGAGATTTTCGGCAGTCCCAAATGTTCAACCAAAGCCTTAAGGACTTCGACTTGCAATGATTGATCATAAACGGTTCCAACCAGTTTGTCCGATTGGCCTTGATCCAAAAAGTCGAGACGGATGACCATGTTTTGGGCCGAAAAAGAACGGATGAACGGTTGCCAGCTCTTAGTCGACATCATGATACCGTTTAGGATCACAAATGGTTTCCCAACTCCGTCAACGACATAATAAACGTTCTTGTCCTGATATTGAAAATTACTCATGAAGGTAACCGCATTCGATCGCTTCTTTGGTAAGTTGCTCGCGGAACTTCGGATGAGCGATGCTGATCAGCATTTGTGCCCGCTCGCGGATGTTCGTTCCCCGCAGCTGCACGATCCCATATTCGGTAACGACGTAATCGACATCGTTTCGGGACAAGGAAACCGCCGCTCCCGGGGTCAGCGTCGAAACGATCTTGGATTTTTCTTCCCTGATTCCGGTAACTGGGTTTCTGACCATCGCGGTCGAATACAAAGCAATGAAAGAACGGCCGTTTTTGCTGTTTTGGGCACCGATGGTCGTATCGCTTTGCCCGCCGGTCCCGCTAAACTGACGGGTTCCGATCGATTCGCTGGCACACTGGCCAGTCAAATCAATTTCAATGGTCGCATTGATGGAAACCTGATTGTCGTTTTGGCCGATGACATACGGATCGTTGACATAGGATCCGCGCATGATCGCGACGCTCGGATTATTATCGATAAAATCGTAAAGCGCTTGGTCGCCAAGAGCAAAGCAAGCGACGTGTTTTCCGTTGTTGATGGTTTTCTTTTTCCCGGTGATGACCCCGGCTTTGATCAGTTTGACCATTTCGCTGGTCATCATTTCGGTATGGACCCCCAAATCTTTTTTTCCGTACAAAGATTTCGCGACCGCGTTTGGCATTCCCCCAATTCCCAACTGAATGGTGTC
>CAYQUB010000007.1:5840-16061 GCA_964420625.1 uncultured Bacteroidales bacterium
CGCTCGGCGATCTGACGGCCGATGATCAAGTCTTTCTCATTCGGTTCTTCATTCGGAATGGTCGGGGCCGGATAATCGACTTCAACCAGATAATCGATGTCGCTTAAGTGAACTTCAACATCTCCAAGGGTTCGCGGAAAGTTTTTGTTAGCTTCGAAAATGACTAAGTCGGCTTGCTTCATCACTTCTTTTTCATAAACATTCGAAAGAGAAAGCGAAACAAAACCATGCTCGTCGGGCATAGTCGTGGAAGTAATGAAAATATTCGGGTGCACATGATAAAGCCGCTTGTTGCCCGCGTAATGCAAGCAATTCGGGATGAAGGAAATGTTCCCGTGTTCATGGGCTTTTCGGAGAACATTGGTATAAAACCAGCCATCCAAATTGAATTTATGCTTCCATTTTTCGTCAATAAAGAATTCGCCGTAAGCAAACGGCAAGCAGTTGGTTACGGTAACGTGGTTAATGCGGTCCCCCGCCAAATGTAAATTGGCCATAAAGGCCTGAGGTTCGGCCGCGGCCATTCCGACCACGATTTGATCGTTGTCTTTTACCAGATCAATCATTTCCTGGACAGTAATGAATTTTGCTTGTTTCAAAATAAAAATTCCTCTCTTCTTACATATTGACAAGTGAATGGGGGGAGATGGAAATCTCCCCCAAACACCTATTTCATCGGTTAGTTATTTTGCTTCAATGGCTGACAGTGTATCGATTTCCCGAACTTTCGCGAAAGCTTCAGTCACGATTTCGAAATCCGTTTCAACGATTTCGGTAGTGGCCGGATCGTCACCCAAAGTGGTGGCAAACGAGTATTTCAATAAGGACATTGAGTCAATTCCCCAACGTTTTCCATCGGAGAAATCAACGGTTCCGCCCATCGGAATGTCAATCGGGCCCTCTTCCATGGCCGCAATGTAATTTTTCCAAGTCAATTCGTCTTCATTGGCCGCAATGCGTTCCAAACCTTCAACGAAGACCATGGCCGCAATGTATCCCGCGATCGCGAAAGAGTTTCCGTAATAAGCGTACTTGGTAGTTTGATCCAAGTCGGCGTTGTTGATGCAAGCAACGTAAGCAGCCGCAGCGGCTTGTCCAGCAGTCGAGAAAACGTCAACCCAAGCGTTGGTGTAGATCGGACGATCAACGGCCGTTTTCAGATGATCGACCGCAGTAATATCGGCGTTGACATAAGATGTGAAGACCGGAACGTTCAGGCCGACATCATGCATGGCGGACAGAGTGTAAGCAAACGGCGCTTGGTTCATGGCCAGAATGACCGCGGCAACGCCGGCGGTTTTTAATTTGTTGACCGCGGTGGCAACGGTGTCGGAAGTAACGGCTTCATATTGGAAATAAGCCGTCTTTCCCAATTCCTGGGCTTCGATTTCCACGCCGGCTTTGATCGAGTTTCCGACGTCATCATTGGTGTACAAAACGCCGACTTTGGCGGTTGCTCCCAATTTGGCGGGAACTGCAGCGGTTCCGTACAAAGCTTCTTGCAAAGCGCGAGCCGTCATGACCCGTCCGTCCGTCATGTAAATCGGCTGAACGGCCATAACCGGATTTCCAACTGATTCCTGGAAATACAAAGCGTTGATTCCGGTGGCCGCGTAAACCATCGGTACGCCGACTTCTTGAATGACATCAAGAGTAGCCCCGACCGTCGGGGTTCCGAAATGGCCGACAATGGCGAATACTTTGTCAGTATAGATCAAAGTTTCGGTATAAGTGGCGCCTTTGGCCGGGTCAAATTGGTCATCGTAAGTGACAAATTCAATGGTCCGTCCGTCAACTCCCCCATTGTCATTGACTTGTTTGAAAACGGCTTTCATGCCCTCGTTGAACGGTACGCCGACGCCCGCATAAGCGCCGGAGGTAGCCGCGGTGTTTCCAACCAAAATGGTGGTTTCAGTGACACCTTGAACTTCGATTTTACCATCGCCGCAAGCAGCGAATGTTAATGCTGAAACCAGCACAACAACTAACAATAAAAATTTTTTCATTTTTTTCTCCTTCTGTTTTTATATATACCTTTCGGTAGATACCAAGATGAATGATTATCGGTTTTCACCGAGATAAGCTTTGACGAGGGCATCATCCTTCATCAGCTCGGATGCCGTGCCCTGCGTCTTGATTTTGCCAAGTTCCAATACATAAACATAATCGGCGATTTTCAAGGTCTGATAGGCGTTTTGTTCAACAATCAGGATGGTCGTTCCTCGTTCCTTGATGGTTTTCAGAATTCGGAAAATGTCCTGCACGATCAGCGGCGCCAAGCCAAGCGATGGTTCATCCAAAAGCAGGACTTTCGGGCGGCCCATCAAAGCCCGGCCGATGGCCAACATTTGTTGTTCTCCGCCGGACAAGGTTGAAGCCGGTTGTTTTCGTCTTTCTTTCAAAACCGGAAAATACGCGAACACTTCTTCCAAGGTCTGGCTGATCAGCGTTTTGGCGCTGACCCGCTTTTGGGTTTGGTTGCCGTTCTTGTCGATGACGGTCACTTTCTCGGCTTTTACCGAATAAGCGCCGACCATAAGGTTTTCTTCCACACTCAGACCCCGAAGGATCATCCGGCCTTCCGGGGATTGAATAATCCCAAGCGAGGTGATTTTGTAACTTCGGACTTTGGAAAGATCTTTTCCTTTATAGAGAATCTTTCCGGATTTGGATTTGACAATCCCGCTGATGGTCCGAATCAAAGTGGATTTTCCGGCGCCGTTGGCACCGAGTAAGGCGACGAGCGAGCCTTCGGCGACGTTTAAATTGACGCCTTTCAGAGCCCGGATAATTCCGTAATCGACGATCAGGTCGGAGATTTCCAAAATGTTGTTCATTTTAATCCCCTCCCAAATATGCTTCAATGACATTTTTGTCATTTTGAATTTCCGAAGGAGTGCCGATGGCTAACTTCTTCCCAAAAGAAATGGCACAGATGGTATCGCAGAGATTCATGACCAGGCTCATGTCATGTTCAACCAGAAAAATGGTGGCATCGAACTGGGTTCTGATCTTGCGGATGATCTCCGCGAGGTTTTTGGTCTCCTCTTCATTCAGTCCCGCCGCCGGTTCATCCAAAATGATCAGCCTGGGATTGACCATCAAGGTCCGGGCCAATTCGATTTTTTTGAGAATTCCGTAAGGAAGTCCGTACGGGATCATGTTTTGGTAAGCGGTCAGATCCAACTTTTCCAATACCCACAAAGCTTTTTTACGGATGACCAGTTCTTCCTGGCGAAGCCGAACCGAATTGATCAAATGGGAGAAAAAGCCAGTTTTGTAAATCGTGTGCCCGGAAACCAGCAGGTTGTCCAGCACCGAGATCTCCCAAATCAATTCCACGTTTTGAAAAGTCCTTACGATCCCTTCGCGGATCACCTCATGAGTCTTGAAATCGTTCATGTTGATGATCTCGTTTTTGCGATTGCGATAATAAATATTACCCAAAGTCGGTTTATAGAATTGGGTGATGCAGTTGAAGACGGTGGTCTTGCCGGCTCCGTTCGGACCGATAAGACCGAAGATCTCGCCCTTTTTTACTTCAAAACTCAGATTATCAACGGCTTTCAAACCGCCGAAGTGCATTGAAAGTCCATCCAAACGCAAGATTGTTCCCTCGCTCAGCTGACCGATGTTTCCATCCGTTACCGGGGCGATGCTTTCAAAGTCTTTGGTGACTTGGACTTGCTGCTTTTGCAGTCTTTCAATGGTCTGCTTGGTTTTCGCTTCAAAATCCGCTTGCCGCTTCGCTTGAAAAATCCGCCAATCTTTGGAGAATTGTTCGAACTCGGAGGCGCTTTCCGCCTGAGCTTTTTGATATTTCATCAGGGCTTCGGAACCATTCGTCACTTCGTATTTTTTCTCGATTTTCTCAAGAGCTTTCGCTTGGGAATTGACTAAGGCAGAATGTTTCACATTGGCCCATTTTTCAATGTTTTCGGAATTGGCACTCGATCGGGCGGTTCTTCGCTTGACCGTTTGCTTTAAAACCCGAAAACGCCAATAGAACTTATCGTTAAGGATTTTTGCTTCTTTTTCTTTGGTTTCTGAAAGAACAGGATCTTCGACTCCCAATCGGAAGGCTAATTTCCCCAATTCCGAAAGCCGGCGTTCTTGTTCTTCTTTCAAGACCGTTTCGGTTTGTTGCTTCAGTTTATCATTGTTGACCAAAAGGTAATCTTGGAAGAAAGCTATCTTGGCGGTCAGATTATCCAGTCGGTGGGAAAGCCAGTTTCGACGGAGCTGATCAATCTTCTTTGCCATAGCGGTACTCCTTCCACTTTACTTTCATTTTCTTAAAGAAATTCTTTATTTTCAGTTTTGTCATCAGAGCCAGTCGGCTTAATCCACCCGGGTAGAACATGACAATGAGAATGATGATTACTCCGCTTAAAATGATGATCAGATTGCCATTGATGCTCGCATTCCGGAACAAGGCGTTCAAAATGACGTCAAAGCGGTAAACCAGCAGCGATCCGAAGAAGATCCCGAAGATGGACCGGCTTCCGCCAATGACGACCGCGGCCAAAATGTTCAAAGAATAACCAAGATTGAAAACTCCAGGCTGACTCGAAGTCGCCGGTGAAACGTTTTTCTGGAAAGCCATATACAGCATCCCGCCCAGAGCCGCAAAGACGGTCGCGATGATGAAAGCCAACAAGCGGTATTTCAGAATGCTGATCCCCATGGCTTGAGCCGCGGATTCGCTGTTCTTCATGGCCAGCATCGCCCGTCCGGTCGGGCTTTTGGAAACATTGAAGATGATCAGCATGACCACGACCATGATGATGACCAAAAGAATGAAAGTCGATTGCGCGTTCATCTTGATCCCAAACAGTCTGAAGGCCGAAAGCTGATAATTTCCGTCTCCAAACAAACTGATGAAGACTTGATTGACGATCTCTGAAAGCCCCAAAGTGATGATCCCCAAATAAATTCCTTCAATGCGCAGGGAAATAAACCCCACGATGGTCCCCAGAATTATCGCGAAGCTCAAGGTGACGATCAAGGTGACGATGAAAGGGAACCCCATCTGGTTGGTCAGATATCCGAGCGAATAAGCGCCGATGCCCGCGAATCCCGCGGTACCAAGGGAGGCCAATCCCGAATATCCGAGCAAAATCGAAAATCCCAACGCCACAACGGTAAAGGTGATGGATTGTCCCAAAGCACCTCGAAGCGTATATCCGGAGAATGGCAGAATGATCAGCAAAGCCACACCCAGCATGATTATTCCAAAAAACGGATGTTTGATGATTTTGACGAACAACTCTTTGTTGTTCACATGTCTGAATTTTCCCAGTCGCATCTTACACCTTCTTGGTGATTTTCTTCCCAAATAAGCCGAGCGGCTTGAGAAGAACAATCAATAAGATCAAAGAGTAGACCACGACTCCGGCCCATATTTGCAATCCTTCCACGTTCGGAAGCAGCGATAACAACATTTGGATGATGATCGCCCCAACGATCGGCCCGCCAAAGGAATTGAAACTTCCCAAAACGGCGGCCAGAAAACCGTTGACTTGAGTATTGATCATGAAGGCCGGATTCAGCTGAGTCATTTGTTGGGCCAGGAAGAAAGCCGCCAAGGCTCCCAACCCGCCGGCGATCCCCCAACTCAGGGCCGTAATGACGCGGGTGTTGACCCCCATCATCCCGGCGACCATTTCATTGGAAGCGGTCGCGCGGACTCCCAGTCCCCATTTTGTATAACGCAGGGCGGCGAACAAAATTCCTAACACCGCCACGGTGATGATGGTAACGTATATGATTCGCATCGGAATGTTCTTGTCATAACCAAAGATGTTGAGCGCCAGCGATTCGGTGGCGATCGGCGGCAAATAATAGAATTCGGTCGGTTTGTTAAAAAGGACGGGTATCAAACCGGTAAAAGCCAAGACCAGCCCCATGGTGATGATCTGCTTGCTGACCGGATTCGAATATTTGGAATTGCGAATGATGACCACATCGATCAGCAGCCCGATCACAAACGAGAACAGGGTTCCCGCCAAAATGGCCAAAGTCAAAACCAGCCAAACCGGAAATCCGGAATGAGCCAGATAGTTAGACAGTATTACCGAAGCAAAGTAGGAACCCAAGGTTGCTAAAATGCCTTGCGCGAAGTTCGTGGTCACCGATGTTTGGAAGATCAAGATGATTCCGGTGGTAGCCAGCGCCAGGATGCAGACTTTTTCCAGTGAGAAAATCGCCGAATAGACCACATCGACCGGAGGAACGACCAGGAACATGGTAACTATGAACAAAACAAAGAAAGCAACCAGTAACAGGTTGATTAGTTTCTCGCGCTTCTTGACAACGTTGCCCGGTTTTTTTAAAGCAAATTTGTTTACGAAATAGTAAACGAGAACCAGAAAAATTATGTCAATGGCAAACAGAACCCAGAAGGACATATTTCAGGCCTTTCCCCATTTGATGATGTTGGCGGCCCAAACATATCCGATTCCCGCGGCCAAAGTGCAGATCACGGTTCCGTCTTTGATCTGTCCGGTCTTTAGACCCAGATGGATCGACAAGATCTGGTCGATCTGTCCGATGTGACCATAGTCTTCCAAATAAATGGTTTGGTCTTCACGAAGATTAAGATCGGCTAACATGGACATGTGTCCGGAACGTTTTATGTGCAGAATGGCCAGGAATCCGATATCTTGGCGCGTCAGCTTGGATTTCCTCAAGGCTTCATCAATGCATTTGTACCAATTCGGCATCGAAACTTCATTCAAACGGTTTTTCATTTTGATCGGATCAAGCAATCGCAGCGATTTGCGAGCGGCAACATAATTATCCAGGGTAATCGGATTGGCAATTCCCCCGATTTCCACGCCCGCGGTCCGCGAAAGCGATCCGTCCGCGATGATGTGCGAACCCAAAAGCCGGTTTCGGCCGTAGTTCTTCTTCAGAATGACGGCGCCGGCTCCCGCGCTCAGATTATACATCATCGACATATTTTTATCGGTGAAATCCACAAAGTCGCCGTTGCGATAACCGCCGACGATCATGATGGTATTGATCTCGTCATCGGCAATCAGCATGTCTTTGGCCATTTTTAAAGCCGTGACGGTGGTGCAGCAACGGTTTTGAACATCGATGCCCCAAGCATTAACGGCGCCGATGCGGTCCTGTATGTATAAAGCCGAGGTCGTCAGCGGGTATTCTTTCCACTCTTCGCCGACGCACAAAATGACGTCAATCGTTTCCGGTTTTATTCCGGTGTTGGCCAAGCAGTCCAGCGCCGCTTTGGCCCCCATTTCCTGAGTTCCGTCATTTGGTCCGGGAACGCGAATTTCTTTGATGCCCAGCTTTTCGATGATGGCTTGCTCGGTCCATACTCCTTTGGTTCCCTCGCTGATGGCTTTGGCAGGCATTCTTCCTTCAGCAAGATAGATCCCGGTTCCAACGATTCCGACAGTTGGTTTTTCCATATTTCCTCGACGTTTATCCGAAATTACAGGCGCATGCCGCCATTGACATTGATCGTCTGTCCGGTAATGTATGAAGCATCCTCGCTGGCCAGGAATACCGCCACTTTGGCGATTTCTTCCGGTTGGCCAAGGCGCTTGATCATGGTCAGGTCCGCGAATTTCTTGAGCATTTCTTCCGGAACGGTCTTAAGAATGTCCGTCATGACATAACCCGGAGCGATGGCATTGACCCGAACCGGAACGCCCTTGCGCGCAAATTCTTTGGCCCAAGTCATGGTCAAACCGATGATCCCGGCTTTGGAAGCCGCATAGTTGGCTTGGCCGATGTTTCCGAAAACGCCAACGACCGAGGAAATGCTGATGATGGAGCCGCCGCCGATTTGTTCCATTTGCGGTCCAACATAACGAACCAGATTGAAAACCCCTTTTAGGTTGACATTCAAGACCAGGTCCCAAGCTTCATCGGTCATCTTGTAGGTCATGCTGTCGCGGGTGATCCCGGCGTTATTGACCAAAAGGTCGATTCGGCCGAATTTGGCGATGATTTCATCAAAGAATGTTTTGCATCCGGCCGCATCCGCGACGTTCAGTTTATATCCGAAGACATTCTTTTCAACATAGCTCATATCTCCCATGTCCGCCGCGATGACGGTCGCGCCCTCTTTCGCAAAAGCTTTGCAAATTTCGCCGCCGATTCCTTTGGCTCCGCCGGTGACAACGGCGATCTTTCCTTCTAATTTCATTTTCATTCCTCCTAATTTACTTTCTTTAAGATGATGGCGGTTCCCATTCCCCCGCCGATGCACAGACTGGCCAATCCGAAATTATGATTTTTGCGAAGCATTTCATGCAATAAGGTTACCACGATCCGGTTGCCGCTGTTTCCGACCGGATGTCCCAAGGCCACGGCCCCGCCGTTGACATTGGTCTTGCTCATTAATTGGGCTTTGTCCACTTTGTGTTCTTCGACCAAGTCGTGAATGACCCCTAAACTTTGAGCCGCAAAAGCCTCGTTCAGTTCGATGACTTGCATTTGATCCAAAGTCAGGTTCGCTTTTTTTAAACTCTGACGGATCGCCGGGACCGGGCCCAAGCCCATGACCGCCGGATCGACTCCGCCTTGACCGACGCTGTAAACTTCGGCCAAAACCGGAAGATGATATTTCTGGACCGCTGCTTCGCTGGCCACGATCACAAAGCTGGCTCCGTCGTTGATTCCCGAGGAGGTCGCGGCGGTAACAGTTCCGTCCGGTAAAAAAGCCGGCCGCAGTTTCGCCATTTTTTCTTGGTTGGTGGTCCGATTCGGATATTCGTCACGGCTGAAAATGATGGTTTCTTTTTTGGTCTTGATCTCAATCGGAACGATCTCCGGATCAAAAATCCCGGCGTCAACGGCCGCAATCGCTTTTTCCTGCGATTTCAATGCAAAGGCTTCTTGTTCTTCGCGGGTAATTCCATAAAGTTTGGCGATGTTTTCGGCGGTAACTCCCATGTGATATTTGTTGAAAACATCAACCAAAGCATCGGAAAGAACGGAATCGACCATGGTCAGATCCCCCATTTTAACGCCATCGCGAATCTTCGGCGATACCAGGTAAGGGGCTTGGCTCATTGATTCGACGCCGCCGGCCACGACCAAATTGGCCATACCGGCTTTGATGCTGGTATAGGCATTGAGAATGGCTTTCATGCCGCTGCCGCAAAGCATGTTAAGCGAATAAGCCGGGACTTCAACGGGGATTCCCGCTTTGATGGAGATCTGCCTAGCCACGCCTTGGCCCAAGCCGGCGGACAATACGTTTCCGACGATGACTTCGTCAATTTCGGAAACCGGAACTTTGGTATCCGCCAATAGTTTTCGCAGGACCTGGGCTCCCAGTTCCGCGGGGTGAACATCCTTCAGCGATCCCAAAAAGGAACCGATCGGACTTCTCTTTGCACCGATGATGAATACTTTGTTACTCATTTATACCTCCTGTAATAAAGCGTTTTCATTTTGAAAACAACAAAACTTGCCTTTCCGTTTGAAAAAAGACCAATTTCACGGTTTCACGATAAATGTGAATAAGAATTCATATTCTGATTTTATTATATATGAAAGCGATTTTAATGTCAATATCTTTATTATCATAATTTAGATACTGTTTTTTTGTTTTTTCCTTGACTTTTAAAATCAATTTGAAAAAATATATCCATAAATAAAAACCGGCCAAGATCAAATGAAAACGGTTTTGCTTTACGGAGAAAAAAAGAACCCGCATCGTTCCCTTTTGAAGGTCCGATTCGGAATTCCAACCATCGAAAACCAAAATTTCCCCAAACTCGGTTTCCTTAAGTTTTGGGGCTTTTTTAACTTTATGAATAATATCTCATCTTTCGCCAGCATTTGCTTGTTTTTTTAAAAAAGTTGCCTTATAATTAAAATAACCAAGGGAGTTTTTTTATGACCGAATTGCAATACCGTCCCCCCAAAACCAAATGCGGCGAGAAATCTTTCAACAAGATCATCGAAGCCGGAAGAATTTTGTTTGCGCAAAACGGTTTTCATGCGACTTCCATCAATCTCATCATCGAAAAAGCCAACATTGCCGCCGGGACTTTTTATATTTATTTTGACAATAAGTTTATGCTTTATCTGTATCTTCTGAATGAATACAAGATCAACATTCGCAATGCGTCCCGAGAAGCCACCAAAGGTCTGACCAACCGTTATGACATTGAACGGGCCGGAATCAAAGCTTGGCTGATTTATGTTTTTAACAACCCGCTGGCTTACAAAATC